>USBU01000033.1 GCA_900553005.1 uncultured Eubacteriales bacterium
AGATGTAGCTCCGTCTCGTGGGCTCGGAGATGTGTATAAGAGACAGGTCTATGACGATGCTTTTGTTTATAAGCGAATATTTTGATGTGTCGCTCGACTATTTATTCGGCAAATCAGACTACTGATATTAAATAATTTATTTATTATCATAAAATACATAAAAACCATTGACATTTTTGCCATATTCAGGTAAAACAACAAGGCTGTGATTTTAATAGTTTTCAGCAAAAAACATCATTTGCTGCTATACTTCAGCAGATAAAGTACATCTTTGATAAGGACGCGGCACCGGTTAGAATTCGATTAGCAGAACCCACATAAAAATGCGCAAATCATTACGATTTGCGCATTTTTTATTATTTTATGTGTTTTGCAAAATATTTATGCAAATACAAAAAAACTAAAATCAAATAGCAGTATAAATTACAAAATGCTACGCTCTGCGGCGTTCAGGCTGCGCCATTATTAGCTTGTATAGTAAATTTGCAGACGAAATTTCGCCTCTTCCGCCGAAAATAATTACTACTCTCAGAAAAATCTAAATTTTAACCGTTGAAATTTATCGGAAAAAACTTCAGATTTTCTTGCGGAGCTCGCCTACGGCGTCCGCTATGATATCAACGGTATTTCCAATGCCTAAAAATCCGCTGTTAAGGCATAAATGATAATTAGCCTTATCGCCCCAAGTGCGCTCTGTGTAATAATTATAGTGGTTGGCGCGGTATTTATCGTTTTTCTGCACCTCCGCGGCAGCCTTGTCCGGGGCGATTCCGTATTCCTCGACAGCGCGGCGCGTTTTGCTTTCAATATCAGAATATATAAAAATATTTATAGCGTCCTTGCGGTCCTTAAGTACATAGTCGGCACAGCGCCCCACAATAACGCAGGAGCCCTCGTCCGCAAGACGGCGGATTATGTCGCAGGTCGCAATAAAAAGCTTATCCGAAAGCGACAACTGCATACCGCCAAGATCGGCGCCCATATAGTAGCCGCCGAAAGCAAGATTATGCAGAAATTTATTCTTTATTTTCTGCTCGGTATTTTCCACAAAGCTTACGGCAAGTCCGCTTTTTTCAGCGCTGAGTTCGATGATTTTTCGGTCATAAAAAGGAATCCCAAGCTTCTCGGCCACTCGGCTGCCGATAATCCTGCCCCCGCTTCCGAACTCGCGGCTGATTGTAACGACAATTTTTTTATCCATAAGGCCCCCTTTCGCGCGGTAATTTTATCCGGCAATTTATCGCGCCGATTAAAAATCAGTATTTCAAGGCGGCGGACGAAAAAAGAATATTTGCATTATCATCACTGCCGTGCGCCGCGCCGAAATCAAACGCTTTGAAAACGTACTGCCGGAGAAACGTTTTCAATATTATTATAGCGCGAAAAACAAATTTTGTCAATATCGGTTTTTACAGCACCGCCGGAAAAAATATTTTAAATTACTATCGCCAATAACGAAGGCGTATAAATAAACATGCGCCCGTATCCTTAAGATAATCTATATTGAAAAACCGCCGCGCGCATTAAATACATTACTGATAGATTCACCGGCTTTCGACTGTTACGTCTCTTTATCGGCGAATAAAAAAAGCGTCAATCGCAATATCGCGGATTGACGCTTTTAATTATACGTTTATGTCAGCCCTCGCTTACCTCGGCCGGTTCGTCTATATCGTCTGCGGCTGCCGTCTCATACGGATATTCGTTATTGTAACGCTTCATGCCCGTACCTGCGGGTATCAGTTTACCGATAATAACGTTTTCCTTCAGTCCGATCAGCGGATCGATCTTGTTCTTGATGGCTGCCTCGGTCAGCACGCGCGCGGTTTCCTGGAAGGAAGCCGCAGACAGGAAGCTGTCGGTTGCAAGCGCAGCCTTGGTAATACCCAAAAGCGTATGTTTTGCCGCCGCAGGTCTGCCGCCCGACTGAATAGCTTTCAGGTTGGCCTCCGAGAAAGCGCTGGCGTCTACCATTTCTCCGGGGAGAAGCTCCGTATCGCCGCCGTCCTCTACTCTTACCTTTTTAAGCATTTGGTGAACTATTACCTCAATATGCTTATCCGCAATTTCAACGCCCTGCGAACGGTAAACCGCCTGAACTTCCTTGACGATATATTCCTGAACCTCTTTATAACCCTTGATTCGCAGTATATCGTGCGGATCGATAGGACCTTCCGTCAACGGATCACCGGCCTTGACGGCGGCTCCAGTCTTAATATTCGCCTTAAGCTTAGCGGTAAAGGGAATCGAATAGGAAACCTCCTTGCCCTCAGCCGTGGTAATAATAACGTCGCGGCGGCCGTCCTTTTCGACCAGAGTCACGCTTCCCTCTTCATTGGTGATGGTAGCCACGCCTTTAGGCTTTCTTGCCTCAAAAAGCTCCTCGACTCGCGGCAGACCTCTCGTGATATCCTCGGCTGCAGCGACGCCGCCGGAATGGAAAGTACGCATAGTAAGCTGCGTGCCCGGCTCGCCTATCGACTGAGCGGCTATGATGCCTACCGCCTCGCCCACCTTTACGGGAGTGCTGCCCGACATATCCTTTCCGTAGCACTTGGTGCAAACACCGTGCTTTGACTTACAAGTAAGTACGGAGCGGATAAATACGGGAATTTCCTTACCCTGCTCGTTCAGCTTAAGGTCGTCCTCGTCAATGCGCTTGGCAGCCTCTTCGGAAATCATCTCGTTGACGCGGGCATAAACCTCGCCCGTTTCAGGATTTACGATATCCTTTGCCGCAAATCTGCCGACAAGTCTGTCCTTAAGGCTTTCCACGACGGAATCTCCGTCGAATATGCGCTCTATCTTGATTCCGGCCGGCGCTGAACTGCCCTCGCAGCAATCGTCCTCGCGCACGATTACGTCCTGGCTGACATCCACCAATCGGCGCGTAAGATAACCGGAGTTTGCCGTCTTAAGCGCTGTGTCGGCAAGACCTTTACGGCCGCCGTGCGACGAAATGAAATACTCTAGCGGAGTAAGTCCCTCGCGGAAGGAAGAACGCACGGGAGTTTCCAGAGTTTTACCCTGGGGGTTTGTCATAAGTCCGCGCATACCCGAAAGCTGAGCAATTTGCTTCATGCTTCCGCGGGCGCCTGAAACCGCCATCATGTTTATGGGGTTAAACTCGTCCAAAGTCTTTTTAAGCGCGTCGGTAACGTCGTCGTTGGCCTTAGTCCATCTTTCCACAACGTGACGGTATTTTTCGTCCTCGGTCAAAATGCCGTCCTCGTATTCCTTTTCAAACTTTATTACATCTTCCTCGGCCTTGGCAAGAATCTCATGTTTTTCCGGCGGAATATGCATATCGAAAACGCTTGTGGTAATCGCGCCTATGGTCGAATATTTAAAACCGAGCGCCTTGATATTGTCAAGCACTTTGCAGGTTTCTGTCGCGCCATACTTTTTAAAGGTAAGATCGACTATCTTCTGCAGCTGAGATTTTCCTACGCGGTACTCGACCTCAAGTTTAAGCTGTTCGCCCTCCTTGGTACGGTCGACTATACCCAGGTCCTGAGGAATAGCCTCATTGAATATAATGCGGCCGACGGTGGTGTCAACGATTTGGCTTTTAAGCTCTCCGCCTACGTAATCCTGCATTCTGACCTTAATCTTGGACTGAAGCTCGATTTCCTTGTTTGCGTAAGCCATCTTGGCCTCGTCGCGGTCACAGAAAATCATGCCCTCGCCCTTGGCTCCCGGCTTATCCATGGTCAGATAGAAGCAGCCGATAACCATATCTTGAGTAGGCGAGCATACAGGCTTGCCGTCGGAAAGCTTTAAGACGTTATTTGTGGCCAGCATGAGGAAACGCGCCTCTACCTGAGCCTCGACGGAAAGCGGAACGTGTACTGCCATCTGGTCGCCGTCGAAGTCGGCGTTGAACGCGCCGCAGGCAAGAGGATGCAACTTGATCGCTCTGCCCTCGACAAGCACCGGCTCAAACGCCTGAATACCCAGACGGTGAAGAGTAGGCGCACGGTTTAAAAGCACGGGATGCTCCTTTATGACGCTTTCCAGCACGCCCCAAACCTCTTTGCTGCCGCGCTCAACGAATCGCTTTGCGCTCTTTATATTATGCGATTTGCTCTGAGCCACAAGCTCGTGCATTACGAAAGGCTTAAAAAGCTCAAGCGCCATTTCCTTAGGCAGTCCGCACTGATACATCTTGAGCTCCGGTCCGACGACGATAACGCTTCGTCCGGAATAATCCACGCGTTTTCCGAGAAGATTCTGACGGAAACGGCCCTGCTTGCCGCGCAGCAGTCCGGAAAGCGACTTAAGCTCGCGGTTTCCTGCGCCAGAAACGGCCTTGCCGCGTCTGCCATTGTCGATAAGCGCGTCAACGGCCTCCTGAAGCATACGTTTTTCGTTTCTTACGATAATATCGGGAGCGGAAAGCTCGATAAGTCTTTTCAGACGGTTGTTTCTGGCAATGACTCTGCGATACAAATCATTCAGATCGGAGGTTGCGAATCTGCCGCCGTCAAGCTGAACCATAGGCCGAAGCTCCGGCGGAAGCACGGGAAGAACGTCCATTACCATCCACGTCGGATCGTTTTTGCTTTTTACAAACGCGTCAAGGATTTCAAGACGCTTAATCGCCTTAACCTTCTTCTGTCCGGAAGAATTGTTGACGATTTCGCGGACCTCCTTGTGCTCCTTTTCCAGATCGATAGCGCCGAGAAGCTCCTTTATCGCCTCCGCGCCCATGCCGACTCTGAATGAGCCGGCTCCGTAAAGCTCCACGGCCTCGCGATACTGCGCGTCGGTCAGAATCTGCTTGTATTCAAGCGGAGTATCCTTGGCGTCCAGCACAATGAAATTAACGAAATAAACGACTTGCTCCAAAGCCTTGGGGCTCATGTCAAGCAGCAATCCTATGCGGCTGGGCACCCCACGGAAGTACCAGATATGCGTGACGGGAGCGGCAAGCTCTATATGCCCCATGCGCTCGCGGCGGACCTTGGCGCGGGTAACCTCTACGCCGCACTTGTCGCACACCACGCCCTTATAGCGCACTCTCTTATATTTGCCGCAGTGACATTCCCAATCCTTAGTCGGGCCGAAAATTCTCTCGCAGAACAGTCCGTCCTTTTCGGGCTTCTGTGTACGGTAGTTTATAGTTTCCGGCTTAGTAACCTCACCGTGCGACCATTCGCGGATTTTATTGGGGCCCGCAATCGCAATCTGCATCGAATCGAAATTATTTAATTCAAACATTATTCGTTATCTCCTTCGCCGTCCTCGTCGTCAAAAAGGTCTTCGTCGTCGATAATGGAATCCCCGAACGGATCCTCGCCGAGATCCAGCTCGTCGTCATCGAACAAGCTTATCTCACCGCCCTCGTCAAGTTCGTCGTCATCCTCGATGTCGTCGGCAAACACATTGTCGCCGATATCGAATTCATCCTCGATATCCATCTCGCCGCCGACATAATGCTTCTTCTTTTCAAAATCTCCGTCGTCGTCGCGGTCGTCTTCGATAAGCTCGCGTATGCCGATTTCCTGCTTGTCCTCGTTTAGCACTTTGACGTCCAGCGCAAGGGCCTGCAGCTCCTTGATAAGAACCTTAAACGATTCTGGCACGCCCGGCTCGTTGTTGTTGCCGCCCTTGACAATAGACTCGTAAGTTTTTACGCGGCCTACCACGTCGTCGGACTTAACGGTCATTATTTCCTGAAGAATATTGGCGGCGCCGTAAGCGTAAAGCGCCCAGACCTCCATTTCTCCGAAACGCTGTCCGCCAAACTGCGCTTTTCCGCCCAGCGGCTGCTGAGTAACCAGCGAGTACGGACCGGTAGAGCGCGCGTGAATCTTGTCGTCAACAAGATGTATCAGCTTTATCATATACATATAACCGACAGTAGAACGGTTTTCAAACGGCTCGCCCGTTCTGCCGTCGTACATCTGAATCTTTCCGTCAACCTTGCCGTCGGGAGAAACGAAGCCGTTTTCCTCCAGCAGCTTATGAATATCGCTTTCAAGCGCTCCGTCGAAAACAGGGGTCGCCACCTTCCAGCCCAACGCCTTTGCGACAAGTCCCAAGTGAACCTCAAGCACCTGGCCTATATTCATACGAGAAGGAACGCCCAAAGGATTAAGCACTATCTGAAGCGGAGTTCCGTCCGCCATAAATGGCATATCCTCCTGCGGAAGTATGCGGGAAATAACGCCCTTGTTGCCGTGACGGCCCGCCATTTTGTCGCCCACGGAAATCTTACGCTTTTGAGCGATATATACTCTGACCAGCTTGTTGACGCCGGGACTCATTTCATCCTTGTTTGCGCGGGTGAAGACCTTGACGTCAACTACTATGCCGCCCTCTCCGTGAGGCACGCGCAACGATGTATCCCTGACCTCTCTCGCCTTTTCACCGAATATGGCGCGGAGCAGCCTCTCCTCGGGAGTGAGCTCGGTTTCGCCCTTAGGCGTCACTTTGCCGACAAGAATATCGCCGCTGTCCACCTCGGCTCCCACGCGGATAATACCGTTTTCGTCCAAGTTTTTAAGCGCGTCGTCGCCGACGTTGGGAATATCGCGAGTAATCTCCTCTTCGCCCAGCTTGGTATCGCGGGCCTCGAGTTCATGCTCCTCGATATGAATGGAAGTGAAAACGTCGTCCTTAACAATCTTTTCGGAAATCAGAATAGCGTCCTCGTAGTTATAGCCCTCCCAGCTCATGAATCCCACGAGAATGTTACGTCCCAAAGCAAGCTCCGCGTTTTCGGTAGAATGTCCGTCCGCTATTACCTGGCCGGCCTCCACGTGCTCTCCCTTGGAGACAATGGGCTTTTGATTTATGCAAGTGCCCTGGTTGGAGCCGACGAATTTCTTGAGTATATACTCGGCGGTAACCTTCTGTCCTTTCTTCGCAGAACGATGTATGTTTTCAATGATTTCGATTCCGTCGTCAAGACTTGCTCCATCCTCATCCTCGGCGATTACGATACGCTCGGCGTCCACGTAGGTAACGGTGCCGGATTTTCTTGCAACCACCATAACGCCCGAATCGTAAGCAATCTTATGCTCGATACCCGTGCCTACGATAGGCGCCTCCGGCTTTAAAAGAGGAACGGCCTGACGCTGCATATTTGATCCCATAAGCGCGCGGTTAGTATCGTCGTTTTCCAAAAACGGTATAAGAGCCGTTGCCACGGAAATCATCTGACGCGGGCTGACGTCCATAAAATCGACGTCTTCGCGGTAGCGCTCCGCAATATCGTCCTGATAGCGCATCATCACGCGCTCGTTGACAAACCAGTTGTTTTCGTCAAGAGGCTCGTTGGCCATTGCAACGACGTATCTATCCTCCTCGTCGGCGGCAAGATACAGCACCTCGTCTGTGACGCGGTGATTTACCTTATCCACGCGGCGGTACGGAGCCTCGATAAAACCGTACTCGTTGATACGGGCATAGGAAGAAAGAGAATTGATAAGACCGATATTCTGGCCCTCGGGCGTTTCTATCGGGCACATTCTCGAATAGTGCGAGTAGTGAACGTCGCGGACCTCGAAGGAAGCGCGCTCACGATTAAGACCGCCCGGTCCCAACGCCGAAAGCTTTCTCTTATGAGTAAGCTCCGCAATGGGGTTCGACTCGTCCATGAACTGAGACAACTGCGACGAACCGAAGAACTCCTTAATTGCGCTGGTCACGGGGCGTATATTTATAAGATTCTGCGGCGTGGGCGGCTCGGAATCGTTCTGAATCTGCATACGCTCGCGGACGACTCTTTCAAGACGCGCGATACCGATGCGGAACTGATTTTGCAAAAGCTCTCCCACGCTTCTGACGCGGCGGTTTCCGAGGTGATCGATATTGTCGCACTGACCTATGTCGTAACGCAGTCCCGATACATAGTTAATGGTTGCGATTACGTCGTCAATAAGAAGATGCTTTACTATAAGTAAATCGGCGTTTTCCGCAACGAGATTCTTTAACGTATCCCTGTTGCCCTCCGCGCGGTCAATCAGCTTTTTAAGAACCGGATAATATACCTTTTCGTTAATACCGAGCGCCTTATAGTCGAAATCAACGTAATCGGCGATATCGACGTGACGGTTGCCCATCACGTAAAAGCAGCGTCTGTCCTTTCCGACCATGACGCCGACACGGTTAATACCGGCGTTCTGAATCCTTACGGCGGCCTCCTCGGTAATCTTTTTGCCCTTTTCGACATAAACGGTGCCGTCGGCGTCCGCTATGTTTTCAAAAGCGCGCTGACCGGCAATTCTTGCCGCAAGAGAAAGCTTTTTATTGAATTTGTATCTGCCTACGCGGGACAGATCGTATTTTCTGCGGTCAAAGAACAGTCCGCGCACGAACTGTTTAATCGAATCTATATTGGGTATTTCGCCGGGGCGAAGCTTGCGGTTGAGCTCCTTTAAGCCGTCGTCCTCCGTCTTATTGGTATCTTTATCGATCGTGACTGCCATAAGCTCGTCGCCGTTGAAAAGCTTTACCATGCTCTCGTCGTCCGAAAACGACTCGTATGCGGGCGCTCCGAGCGCGTTTCCCGCAAAAGGAACATATTTGAAATCGTCAAGAATGGGCTCCGGCTCCTCGAACACGGCTCCCAAGGTAGCGGACAGCGCGCGCATGAGCACGGACGCCTGCACCTTGCGCTGACGGTCGACGTGCACCCAAAGCACACCCTTGTCGTCCTCCTGAAATTCCAGCCACGCGCCGCGGGACGGAATATTAGTCGCACCGTAATAGCTTTCACCCGTCCTGATGTCCTTAACGAAATTAAAATACACGCCGGGACTTCTGACAAGCTGGCTTACGACCACGCGCTCCGCGCCGTTAATTATAAACGAACCGTTAGGCGTCATCAGCGGCATATCGCCCATGAAAACTTCCTGCTCCGTAATAAGGCCGGTCTCCTTGTTTACAAGCCTGACCTTGACCTTAAGGGGCACGGCGTAAGTGGCGTCACGGTCCTTACATTCCTTTTCCGTATATTTGGGAGTCATTTCAAAATGATGCTCCAAAAACCAGAGCTCCATTTTGTTGCTGAAATCCCTAATAGGCGAAAAATCCTTAAAGACCTCCCCTATGCCGTTCTTCAGAAACTCGTTATAAGAATTCTTCTGCACCTCGACGAGGTAAGGCCTGTCTCTTATACACATCTGACGCTGCCGACGACTTAATAGGTGTAGA
>USBU01000034.1 GCA_900553005.1 uncultured Eubacteriales bacterium
TAGCTCCGTCTCGTGGGCTCGGAGATGTGTATAAGAGACAGCCGCTGAATCGACGCCGCCGGAAAGCGCCAGCAGCACTTTTTTGCCCGCCAGCTCGGCACGGTACTTTTCTACCGAACGCGCTATAAAATCGTCCATAGTCCAGCCGCCGCTGCAGCCGCATACGTCATAAAGAAAATTATGCAGCATGAGAGTTCCGAAATCGGTATGAGTAACCTCGGGATGAAACTGCACGCCGTAAAGTCTTCTTTTAGCGTCTTCCATAGCGGCGCACGGACATTTTTCGGTAGACGCGACTATTTTAAAGCCGTCAGGGACGGTTTGAATGAAATCATTATGGCTCATCCAGCAGACGCTTTTTTCGGGAACGTTACCGAATAAAACGCTTTTCCCCGCAGTAAGCAGGGTTTTACCGTACTCGCTGCCGGCTTCGGCGCGCATCACGCGGCCGCCTGCAAGATAGGCCATAAGCTGCGCGCCGTAGCATATGCCGAGTACGGGAATGCCGATATTCAATATTTCCGGATCATAATGAGGCGATCCGGCGTCGTTGACGTTGTTCGGTCCGCCTGTGAAAATAATTCCCTTATATCCCTCCGCCTTGATCTGGCCAACCGAAATTCTGTCGTAAGGCTTGATTTCGGCATAAACCTTCTGCTCCCGTACTCTGCGCGCGATAAGCTGATTATACTGTCCGCCGAAATCCAGAACAAGAATTTTTTCTTCTTTCATGTAATCCTCCGCTTTTAAATAACTTTTTCTGTCTGCGTATTTTTCCGTCAGCCGCATAAAACGCCCCGAGCGGCAATCCCTTCAGCTGCCGATATTTTATTTGCCGCGTCGCTCCGCCTAACGGATAAAACGGCCGAGTACGGGTTTTTACCCGATACCGTTACAGTTACGGTCGGCGACGCAGCATAAGCCGTTTCAATAAAATTACCTTACGCCGAACAGCATGTTTCCGTATGTCGGAAAAGGCCAGTATTTTTTGGCGGTAAGCGTCTCCGCTTCGTCGCAGGCAAGACGAAGCTCGCTCATCCTGACAAGAACCTCGTCCCGGATCATAGCCGATTCGGCAACGATATCCTCCGCACGCGCAAGAAGGATTACTGCGTTTTCCAGCTCCTCCGCCTTTACGGCAATTCGGTCCGTCAAAGCTGACAGCTTTTTTACCAAAACGGCTTCATATCCGCATGCAAGCGAAGAATCAAGCGCTTTTTTAGCGGACGCGCTTCTCGACAGTTCAGCCGCGTACTCCTCCACGGCCGGCGCAATCTGAGTCTTTGCCATGTCGGCCATGGTATTTGCTTCGATAACGACGGTTTTACAATAATTTTCCAGCATGATTTCACATCTGGATTTCAGCTCCGCCTCGGAATAAACGCCGTGCGAGGTCAGCATATCGACGTTTTTTTTGTCCAGCAAACGCGGCATACAATCCGGAGTCGTGCGATAATTGAGAAGCCCGCGCTTTTCGACTGCCTCCTTAATCCATGAATCGTCGTATCCGTTGCCGTTGAAAACTATGCGCTTATGGTCTTTGATTGTTTTCTTAATCATTTCGTGCAGCGCGTTTTCAAAATTTTCCTCGCCCTCGAGGCGGTCCGCATATATCTTAAGGCTTTCGGCAACCGCGCTGTTCAGCATTATATTTGCACAGGCGATGCTGTTTGACGAACCGAGCATACGGAATTCGAATTTATTTCCGGTAAAAGCAAACGGGGAAGTTCTGTTGCGGTCAGTGGTATCGCGGTTAAATTTGGGCAAAACGTTTACGCCCAACTTCATCTGAATTTTCTCGGCCCCCTTATAGACGGCTCCGGTTTCTATCGCGTCAAGCACCGCGCTCAGCTCGTCGCCCAGAAAAACCGATACGACCGCGGGAGGAGCCTCGTTTGCGCCGAGACGATGATCGTTGCCAGCGGTGGCGACCGATATGCGAAGCAAATCCTGATAGTCGTCAACTGCCTTTATCACAGCGCACAAAAAAAGCAAAAACTGCGCGTTTTCATACGGAGTTTCTCCCGGACTAAGCAAATTTTGCCCCGAATCCGTCGCTATCGACCAGTTGTTATGCTTTCCGCTGCCGTTGACTCCGGCAAAGGGCTTTTCGTGCAGCAGGCATACAAGGCCGTGCTTTGCCGCAACCTTTTGCATAATTTCCATCGTAAGCTGATTATGGTCGGTTGCAATATTAGTAGTGGTATAGATCGGCGCAAGCTCGTGCTGGGCTGGCGCAACCTCGTTATGCTCCGTTTTTGCCAGAATACCCAGCTTCCAAAGTTCCTTATTAAGCTCTTCCATGTAAGCGGATACCCGCGGCTTGATCGCGCCGAAATAGTGATCGTCCATCTCCTGCCCTTTAGGAGGCTTTGCCCCGAAAAGCGTGCGGCCCGTGTATCGCAGATCGGGGCGCATATCGTACATTTCTTTGGTTATCAAAAAATATTCCTGCTCGGGCCCGACATACGAGCGCACGCATTTTGCGGTTTGGTTGCCGAACAGCCGAAGAATACGAAGCGCCTGCTTATTAAGCGCCTCCATAGAGCGCAGCAACGGCGTTTTTTTATCAAGCGCATGTCCGCTGTATGAGCAAAACGCCGTGGGAATACAGAGAGTTTTTCCCTTTATAAAGGCATAGGAGGTAGGATCCCACGCCGTATAGCCCCTGGCCTCAAACGTTGCCCGCAAGCCGCCCGACGGAAAGGATGAAGCGTCCGGCTCTCCTTTGATCAGCTCTTTGCCGGAAAACTCCATGATTACGCCGCCGTCCGGCGACGGCGCTATAAAGCTGTCATGCTTTTCGGCTGTAATGCCGGTAAGCGGCTGAAACCAATGAGTGTAATGCGTCGCTCCGTGACCGACGGCCCAATCCTTCATCGCGGTCGCTACGGCGTTTGCCACACCGATATCAAGTTTGGCGCCCTCGTCAATGGTCTTTTTCAAGGATTCGTAAACCTCGGCCGACAGATTGGCCTTCATTACTCTGTCGTCAAAAACCAAGCTTCCGAAATAATCAGATACAGTTTCCATAATCGTCCGTCCTTTTATCGATAAATTTTAAAGGCAAAGGCGGCATTGCTGACCCCAAAGACGCCTTTGCCCTTGTTTTTATACGTTTTAATCCGCTGCCCGCACGCCTACAACGCCGTCAAAACGGATTTATTTTACGGCAAATTTAAAATCAAATGTTCAACATAAAAAAGCCTGCCTGCCGCAAATACCGTTATAAACGAAAAAGGCGTCTGAGAAACTTTTTTTCTCAAAGACGCCTTTGCCTTTTACAATAATATTATAGCACTGCGCAGATTTGTTTGTCAACACTTTTTTTAATTTCCCGGACGAGATAAACGCAATTTATTTGTTCTTTTCAAAGACTTGACAAAAAACAGAGCGCGGGTATATAATACCGGCAATGAGCAAAGGCGTTCATTTCCGGGCGGAGCAGTCTGTCGCGGAAAGAGCGTCTTTATTTTTTTAATTTTTCAAAATAAGGATAAACCGATATGAAAACAGAAGGTCAGGTGCGCATTCCTTCCGGATGCGCAATCGCCGCCGTAATTTCAAAAGAAGGAAATAAAATCCCGGGCGGGTTGATAGCTAACGCCATGAAACCGATGCATGACCGCTCAAACGGACTGGGCGGCGGCTTTGCCGGATACGGCATTTATCCGGAGTATAAGGATTTTTATGCTCTGCACATGTTTTTTGACGACCGCTCTACCCGTAAAAGCTGCGAAGCGTTTTTAAAGGAACGCTTTGAAATCGTACATTCCGAGCTGCTGCCCACGCGGAAAATACCGGAGATAACCGACGAACCGATCATATGGCGTTATTTTGTGGCGCCGCTCGGATCCGTGCTAGGCGCGACGCAACTTGACGAAAAAGAATTCGTAGCGCGCGCCGTGATGAAAATCAACGCCGATATGAAGGGCGCGTATGTATTTTCCAGCGGCAAAAACATGGGCGCATTTAAAGCCGTGGGCTTTCCCGAAGACGTAGGTATATTTTATAAGCTGGACGAATACGAGGGTTATTCCTGGACCGCGCACGGACGATATCCCACCAACACGCCCGGCTGGTGGGGCGGCGCGCATCCCTTTACGCTTTTGGACTGGTCAATCGTCCATAACGGCGAAATCTCCTCCTATGACGCCAACCGGCGGCACATGGAAATGTTCGGCTACAAATGCACGCTTCAGACCGACACCGAAGTTATCGCCTATATCATGGACTATCTGCTGCGTGTACAAGGA
Organism: uncultured Eubacteriales bacterium; assembly: GCA_900553005.1. Taxonomy (GTDB): domain Bacteria; phylum Bacillota; class Clostridia; order Christensenellales; family Pumilibacteraceae; genus UBA10677. The sequence continues at coordinate 4,257 of USBU01000034.1, forward strand.
CTTACGCTTGAAGAAGCGGCAAACGTAATAGCCGCGCCATTCTGGAGCGCCATTGCCGGCAAAAACGAATCGGAAAGAGAAACGCTTACGTTTCTGCGCACGCTTTTCCCTCATCTGCTTATTACGGGACCGTTTTCCGTCGTGCTGGGCTTTAACGGCGGACTAATGGCGCTGAACGACCGGCTTAAGCTGCGTTCAATGGTAGTCGGCGAAAAAGAAGATAAGGTTTTTATTGCCAGCGAGGAAGCCGCAATCAGAAGCATGGAGCCGAACGCGGAAAATATCTGGGCGCCGGCAGGCGGAGAACCCGTCATAGTACGGGTAAAGGACGGTACTTGTCTATGAGCGTTGAATTTATTTATCCCGAATTTGAAATTGTCCGCAACTACGGCCGATGCACAGTCTGCCGATTATGCGAACGTCAATGCGCCAACGGCGCGCACGTCTTTGACGCAGAAAGAGGAATAATGATAAGCGACGACGCAAAATGCGTCTGCTGTCACAGATGCGTTTCCCTTTGCCCTACCAAAGCGCTGAAAATCCTGAAAAGCGACTGCGCGCTAAAAGAAAACGCCAACTGGAAAAACGATACGATCAACGAAATTTACAAGCAGGCGAACAGCGGAGGCGTTTTGCTTTCCTCCATGGGTAATCCGAAGCCGCTGCCGGTATATTGGGATAAAATGCTTATTAACGCCTCTCAGGTGACCAATCCTCCTATCGATCCGCTGCGCGAACCTATGGAAACGCGCGTATATCTGGGAAATAAAGCGCAAAAAACTGAGCGCGACAAGCACGGAAAACTGAAACTTACGCTGGAGCCGCAAATCGGACTGAGCATGCCGATTATGTTTTCCGCAATGAGCTACGGCTCCATAAGCTATAACGCTCACGAAGCCCTTGCGCGCGCCGCCGCCGAGCTGGGAATAATGTACAACACCGGCGAAGGAGGACTTCACGAGGATTTTTACCGTTACGGCCAAAATACGATAGTTCAGGTCGCTTCGGGGCGTTTCGGCGTGCATGAAAAATACTTGAATTCCGGCGCCGCAATCGAAATAAAGATGGGCCAAGGAGCAAAACCCGGCATAGGCGGACATTTGCCGGGCGCAAAAATCGTAGGCGACGTTGCCCGCACAAGAATGATTCCCGAGGGCTCGGACGCAATTTCTCCGGCGCCGCATCACGACATATATTCCATAGAGGATCTCAGACAGCTGGTCTTTTCATTAAAGGAGGCAACTGAATATAAAAAGCCGATTATCGTCAAGGTGGCCGCAGTGCATAATATCGCGGCAATCGCCAGCGGCATTGCCAGAAGCGGCGCGGATATAATCGCCATAGACGGATTCCGCGGCGGAACGGGCGCGGCGCCCACAAGAATCCGCGATAACGTAGGTATTCCGATCGAGCTGGCTTTGGCGGCCGTCGATCAAAGACTGCGAGAGGAAGGAATAAGAAACAACGTTTCCCTGGTTGCCGGCGGCTCAATACGCAGCGCCGCCGACGTCGTAAAAGCTATCGCCCTGGGCGCGGACGCCTGTTACGTCGCTACGGCCGCCTTGCTGGCCCTGGGGTGCCATCTGTGCCGCTCCTGTCAGAGCGGAAAATGCAACTGGGGTATTGCAACACAGCGCCCAGATCTGGTAAAGAGGCTTAATCCCGACACAGGCAGCAGACGTCTTGTTAATCTGCTGACAGCCTGGCAGCATGAAATAAAAGAGCTTATGGGCGGTATGGGTATCAACTCCATCGAGGCCTTGCAGGGAAACAGACTGATGCTGCGCGGCATAGGACTAACGGAAAAAGAGCTGGCCATACTGGGAATTTCCCATGCGGGAGAATAACCTGGCAAAAAGCCGTAAACCAAGCCGTATTGGACAAATTACGTCAAGCTTTTACAATAAAGAAAACATAAAAAGCCGGCGGACATAATAAAAAAGTAAATTTATCCTTTTGTTACGCTTTTTTATCAGGGCAAGCGCGCGGAAACCGAACCTGCGGATAATAAAACACCGAAGCCGAAACAACGCCGACGCATATACTTAAATTTTACCGACGAAATATCTTTTTTTACGAAATCTATAGAAAAATACCGGGAGATGTGATATAATATTATGGTAATCGACATTAAGGATTGGGACTATAAAGCAATCAACGACAAAATCCGTAAATTAAAGGGCGACATAACCCTTACAGGATGCTGCGGCCAGCGTTTTATCGCCGCCGGAATGTCGGACAAACGTATTGTCGTCGAAGGCGTCCCAGGAAACGCTCTCGGGGCTTATCTTAACGGAGCCAGTGTTACGGTAAAAGGCAACGCGCAGGACGCCGTGGGCGATACAATGAACAAAGGGCTGATTGCGGTGCACGGCAATATAGGCGACGCGGCCGGATACTCAATGCGCGGCGGAAAGCTCTTCGTCAAAGGCAACGCCGGATACCGCGCCGGCATACACATGAAGGCCTACGGGGACACAATTCCCCTGATTGTAATCGGCGGTTCTGCCGGAAGCTTTCTCGGAGAATATCAGGCAGGCGGCGTCATCGTAGTCTTAGGACTGGAAAGAGCAAATAAAAACATAGTCGGCGATTTTCCGTGCACGGGCATGCACGGCGGTAAAATGTTTTTACGCGCCGACTGCCGAGAGCTGAGCCTGCCGGACCGCGTTACCGCCCGCGCCGCACAAATACGGGATATGACAGAGCTTAACGCCTACGTCGCCGAATACTGCGAATTATTCGGTCTCGATTCGGAAGAAATACTGGCTTCACCCTTCACTGTAGTTACGCCCGACAGCAAAAATCCGTACAAGCAAATGTACGTGGCAAATTAAAAAGGCAGGTATTAAAAATATGAAATACTCGACAAATGAAGTTATGCAATACGTCCGGGAGGAAGACGTAAAATTTATTCGCCTTGCTTTTTGCGACGTCTTCGGCAAACAAAAAAACATATCTATCATGGCCGAGGAGCTTCCGCGCGCTTTTGAATACGGGATTGCTTTCGACGCGTCGTCGATCATCGGCTTCGGAGACGAAACCCGCTCCGATCTTCTGCTGCATCCGGACGCGGAAACCTTGACGCCGCTTGTCTGGCGCCCCGAGCATATGCGCGTCGTGCGAATGTTCTCGAGCATTTCGTATCCCGACGGCTCTCCTTTTGAATGCGATACCCGCAGTCTGCTGAAAAAAGCCCTGGCCGACGCCGGAAAAGCCGGATACAGCTTCTCCTTCGGGGCCGAACAAGAATTTTATCTGTTTAAAACCGATGAAAACGGACGACCGACAAAAACACCTTACGATTACGCCGGATACATGGACATAGCTCCGGACGATTTAGGAGAAAACATACGCCGCGAAATCTGCCTTACGCTTGAACAAATGGGCATTCATCCCGAAAGCTCTCACCACGAAGAAGGCCCCGGACAAAACGAAATCGACTTTCGCTACTCAGACGCTCTTACCACGGCGGATAATACGCTGACTTTTCAGACGGTGGTTAAAACGGTAGCTCACCGCAACGGTCTGGCTGCGGATTTCAGCGCTAAGCCTCTTAGCAACAAGCCGGGAAACGGCTTTCACATCAATATGTCCGTCACTCCCGATACGAACTCCGAAAATCTTTATCGCATGATAGCCGGCGTTTTGGAAAAGGCGGAAGAAATGACCGTATTTTTAAATCCGACGGAAAACTCCTATCAAAGATTCGGCGTCAGCAAAGCTCCCGGATATGTTTCCTGGTCAGGCGAAAACCGTTCTCAGCTTATACGGATACCGGCGGCGGAAGGCGAATATCACCGTGCGGAGCTCCGGTCTCCGGATCCTGCCGCCAACCCGTATCTGGCGTTTACGCTGCTGATATACGCCGGGCTTTACGGAATCGAAAATAAGCTTAAACTGCCGGATGCAGCCGATTTCAATCTGTATAAGGCGGATAAGAAAGCTTTGGAAAATTTCAAAAAACTTCCGGAAAATCTTGCCGACGCCAAAAAAGCCGCCGGCTCCAGTGATTTTATCAAGGCGCATATCCCCGCAAAAATCCTGGATATTTACTGCGGCAAATAACAACAGATTGCGAAACGGCTTTTCGCAACGCAAGATCATAGGCGCGGACCGCAAAGGAGGAAGAGACAACTTGACTTTAAAAGAGACAATTTACAGCGTTCTGGTCGTTTCCTCATCAGAAAAATTTAACGCCGCCCTGCCCGTCCTTCTTTCAGACATAAAGTACAGCCCCCTGCATATAGTGTCCAGCGTAAACGCCGCCAAAAGAAATCTGTCCGAACGCGCCTACGATTACGTAATCATAAATTCTCCGTTACCAGACGACGTCGGCGCCGAACTTGCAATAGAGGCATGCGATTCCAGGGAAACCGTCGTTCTGCTTCTTGCTCGCGCCGAATATCACGACGAAATTTATATAAAAGTGTCCGAGCACGGCGTTTTTACTCTGCAAAAGCCAATAACTAAACTTATGTTCGACACCGCCCTCGGCTGGATGGGCAGCGCAAGAGAAAGGTTGCGGAAATTTGAAAAGAAAACACTTTCCGTACAGGAAAAAATGGAAGAAATAAGAATTGTCAACAGAGCCAAATGTCTGCTGATCAGCGAACTGAAAATGGACGAACCTGCCGCTCATCGCTACATCGAAAAGCAAGCAATGGACCGTTGCGTTTCAAAGCGTGAAATTGCCGAGGGAATAATCAGGACTTACTCGTAAACCTGCAAGAATTAAACTGATATAAAATAATAGCCTTTGTCTAATACTGTAAACCTGTCTCTTATACACATCTCCGAGCCCACGAGACGGAGCTACATCT
>USBU01000035.1 GCA_900553005.1 uncultured Eubacteriales bacterium
AATCGATAGACGAATCGGCGCAAAACGTTTATAATTATTATAATTAACGCATAAGGTGAATATTTATGAAATGTATGTATTGCGGATATACGGAAAGCAAGGTAATAGACTCGCGTTCGACGGACGACGGCAACAGTATCCGCCGACGTCGCGAATGTCTGAATTGCGGCCGTAGGTTTACGACTTATGAGACGATCGAGACGACGCCCGTGCTGGTTGTAAAAAACGACGGAACAAGGCAGCCGTTCGATCCGTCAAAAATCCGCAACGGCATTATAAAGTCCTGTGAAAAGCGGCCGGTGGCTATTCACGATATCGACAAGCTTGTCGCGGATATAGAGAAAAAAATCTATAATACGCTGGAGCAGGAAATTCCCTCGTCTAAAATAGGCGAATACGTAATGGACGGATTAAAGGAGCTCGATCAGGTTGCTTATATAAGATTTGCTTCGGTTTACCGCCAGTTCCGCGACGTAACGACTTTTATAGAATTTATTTCGGAATTTGAAAAGCGCATCAAGGAGTAGATTTACCGTCGTATGACTTTAATGGACGCCCGCACGGACAGAGTGTATAAGGTAATTGAGGTAGGCGGTTCTGGCAATGAAAGACGCCGCCTTTTGGATATGGGGTTTACTCCGGACTGTAAAATATACGTGGCGCATACCGCTCCTTTCGGCGGAACAATTTTGGTAGGGCTGCGCGGTTTTTTGGTTGCGCTCCGCGAGGACGCCGCCTCCCTTATAGAAATCGGGGAGGTTATATAATCATATGGAATATACGATTTCGCTTGCCGGTAACCCTAACGTCGGAAAGACCAGTCTTTACAACAGAATCACGCATTCGCTTGAGCACGTGGGCAACTGGCACGGCGTAACGGTCAGCGAGGTGAGCAAGCAGATCATGTACGATCACCATAAAATCAACATGGTGGATCTGCCCGGCCTATATTCTCTTACGATTTACAGTATGGAAGAGGGAATAACTCGCGACAATGTGCTGTCCGGTAAAAATGACCTGATAGTTAGCGTATGCGAGGTCAACAATCTTTCGCGCAATCTCTATCTTACGCTGCAGCTTTTAGAGCTGAACGTCCCGTTGGTTCTCGTCGTCAATATGATGGACGAGCTGAAAAAACAGGGCAAGGTGCTCAATTACCGGAAAATAGAGACGTTTTTAAAAATTCCGATTATCCCGATGAGCGCCAAATATCATAGCGACGTTCATCTTTTAATGGATGTTGCCATAGATTATATACAGCATTTCCGCGGAAACACCGTACAGCTTACGTATTTGGATAAGCTTCCGTTAAAGGACGTCATGTCCGTTATAGGAGCAAATGCGTCCGCCGCGGGCTTTCAGCCTAAATGGGCGGCGATTAAAGCGCTGGAAAAAGATTCGTTCGTGCTAGAAAAGCTTCGGCTGTCCGATGACCAGACCAAAGCGCTTGAAGCGTTCGGCGACTGGCAGTCGCGCGTTGCCCAGGCAAGATATGAATTTATAGATATGATTACCGAGGGCGCCGTGTCCAAGGCGGTATCGGACGAGCATCACGAAATGCACGAGCACGTCCGCCACAGCGTCCCGCTTGAAACCGAAAAGACTGACGGCGAGTCGTTGCCGTCCGATGACAGACATTTCCGGCATCACGATTATCATAAAAACAATTCAAAGCTATACATGCAGGCGTACAGCAGGATAGATAGATTCGTGCTCAATAAATATCTTGCGCTTCCGATTTTTCTTCTTTTGATGTGCGCGGTATTCTTCGTTACGTTCGGATTGTTGGGCAACTGGCTGTCGGAGCTGTTGGATTGGCTGTTTACGGCGTTCGTCTATGCGCCCGTTACCAAAGGCCTGACAAACATAGGTTCGCCCGTATGGATAGTTGACTTGGTGGGAGAGGGCGTAATCCTGGGCGTATTGGGCGTACTGAAATTTCTGCCCCAGGTTGTTCTGCTGTTTTTCTTTCTTGCGCTTATGGAAGACAGCGGATATATAAGTCGCGTGGCGTTTATGACTGACGGCTTGTTCCGTAAAATAGGTTTGTCCGGCCGTTCGGTTTTCACTATGCTTATGGGATTCGGGTGCTCGGCCACGGCGGTGCTTACGGCCCGTGGGTTGGAGGACGATACCATGCGCAAAAAAACGGTTATTCTGACGCCGTTTATGTCGTGCTCGGCCAGGCTTCCGGTGTATTCTGTGGTGGCGGGAGCGTTTTTTGCGTCCGGCAAATTTCTTATAATCTTCGGGCTGTATATTCTGGGCGCGGCGGTTTCGCTTGCCGCGGCCGCAATTTTTGAAAAAGCCGTTAAGCCTCTTAAAAGCGGAAAGCTGTCGTTTATCATGGAGATGCCGCCTTACCGCGTGCCTACGTTCGAGCGCGTCATGCAGATAATTCTGCACAATGCCAAAGTTTTTATCGTCAAAGTCGGCACCGTCGTGTTTGCGCTGAACGTAATAGTGTGGATACTGTCTAATTTTTCGTTTACCAGCGGATATACCGCCGGCGGAGAAAATAGTATTCTGGCGGCGTTCAGCGGTTTCATCGCGCCCGTATTTTCACCGCTCGGCTTCGGCAACTGGCGCGCCGTGACGTCGCTTATGAGCGGACTTGTGGCTAAGGAGGTCGTCGTTTCCTCCATTGAATCGCTGGGCGGCGTGGAGTCAGTGTTTATCGGTCCTCACGCGTCTTTGTCGGCGCTAACATTCCTTGTTTATACGCTTTTGTACGTACCGTGTATTGCTACGTTGTCGGCAGAACTGAAGGAAGTCGGCTGGAAGTGGACGCTTTTCGGACTGCTTTTGCAGCTCGGAGTGGCGTATGCGGTAGCGTTGGTTTTTCATTCCGTAGGGCTTGCTTTTATACTCAATCCCGGCGTAGCTGCGGGCGTGACTATAGTCGCGGTTATAGCATTGGCTGTTGCGGGCGTGATAGTGTATAAGGTAAAAAATCGAGGAAAATGCTGCTGCGGCTGCGGATCGTCTTGTTCAGGTTGCGTAAAAAGCCGCGGCGGAAGTAAGGCATCAAAGGATAAAGCAAACGATTCGGACAAGAAACAAAAGACAAACCTTTGACAAATTTGCTTGAACAGGGTATAATAAACAATAGCTTAAATTAAACACAAGGACGAAAAGATGAAAAGGAAAAAGAGAAAAGAGGCGCCGGCCGAAGCTGCTTCGGAAGCGCCGAAAAAGAAAAAAAATCTTAAGACCTGGATAATTTCGATCGCAGCTTCCGTGCTGGGCGTCGCGGTTATAGTTGCGGGCATAGTTCTGCCCATTGCGCTGAACGACGAATATATCAAGGAAGAGGGCGTTAATCCTTACGCCGTAATGAAGCTTAGTAACGGTATGACGATAAATTATGAAATTTGGGAAAATGAATGTCCCAATGCCGCGACTAATTTCATTTATCTTGCCGAAATAGGTTATTTTGACGATACGGTAATTTTCGACAGCCAAAGCGGTTGGGTGCGTTTCGGTGGCTGGCAGGCTGATTCAAAGCATCGCGGCGACATGAATACGGAATTTTTGGCTGAAATTACCGACAGGAAATATGGGGGTAGCGATTATTCCAATAATAAGTTCGGTTACAGGCTTAAGGCCGACAGCGCCAGGTCAAATTATTACAATACCGTAGGCGTACTTTCGTTTTGCTATGAGCGCAGCGCGACTGAGTTTCAGATTGCCGCGACGGCAGACGTGGCGCTGACTATTCCCGGCGACAGCGCCGGCGAGTGGAAAGTAGCGCCCTTTGCAATGGCGGCCGACAGCGAGAGCATAGAAAACGTCAAGGCCATTGCCGCGCTCGGCCGAGACGAAAACGGAGAATATTTCGCTCACGAATATTATCGCGCGCCGCTGGACGAGGACGGACTTATTAAGATAAAATCCGTTAAAGTAACCAAAAAGAATGCGTCAAAGTGGAAAAAATTTGATTTTATGGAATATTATAAGGGCGATGGCGCCGGTTCTTTGACAAGCTGGTACACCACGAAAAAATTGACCGGTAAGAAATAAATATTATATTGACGTATAAAATCCTAAAAATTACCAACCATTTATCCGGGAGGTAATTTTTTTTATGACAATGGGACTTATTTTACTGGGCGTTATGATGCTCGGACTTTTTTTCGGCTTCGGAAGATCGGCATTTAAAGGACTCGGGCTTTCGGCTTGGGGCGCATTTTTAGTCGTTCTTGCCTTTGCAATAGGTATTATTGTACCCGCGATACGTTTCTCCGATGTTTTCTCGATGAATGTAGGCGGTTTTATTATGCCCGTTATAGGGATGTTTGCTCTTTTGGCAATACTCGTTAAAAACAACGCTGTGCTGAGAGGCGTCGCGGCAATGCTTGCGGTGACGGCCGCAACTACCGGACTGTTGCTTGTAATGCCTGTCAATAGCATGGGTATGCAGGTTCTTACGGCTTTTACGATAGGCCTTATAGGCGGAGCGATTGCCTTTATTATAGGCAGAACGCGTAGCGCTTCCGCTTTCGGTATTCTCGGCGGAATTGCGCTCGGAGATCTGATATTCTGTCTTATCGATTACTATGCGGTAACCGGAGCGGCGTTTACATTCGGCCGCGCGGTCGTATATAATTCTATCTTTGTAGCGGTTATCTTTGCGATGTGCCTTGCGGAGATAGCGCTCCGCGCCGGCAGAGCCATGGGAGAGGCCTCCGTAACTAGAAGAAAGCTGAATTTCGAGGTTTCCGAGGAGCATTCCTTTGACGAAAGCGTTGCGGAGGACAACGATTACGACAGCTTTGACGACGAGTTGTTTTAAGCTATGAGCGTTATTTTAAAAAAGACGGGCGGATCGGGTTGCCGGTTGCCCGTTTTTTCTGTTTTAAATGTCAACTAATATCAATTTTAAGCGTGAAATTTTCAGATTTTAGGCGTCAATTAAGTTATGGCGGAGAAAAAGCTTCGGGGCATTCCATAAAAGCTGCATTTTAAGCGTGCTTATACGATGAGCGTCGCTGATTTTTACCTTACGGCCGGATAAAATAATGGACTTTTTTTGCCGCTTATGATAAAATGAAAACATGAATAAGAAACCTTTGGTTGCAGTAGTCGGGCGTCCCAACGTCGGCAAGTCAACTTTTTTCAATAAGATATGCGGCAGACGTATTTCGATCGTAAAGGATACGCCGGGGGTTACGCGCGACAGGATTTACGCGGACGCCGAATGGTGCGGATATCAGTTTACGCTTATTGATACGGGCGGTATCGAGTTGAAAAGCGACGATACGATGTTTAAGCATATACGCTTACAGGCTGAGGCCGCAATGGAGCTTGCGGACGTCATACTGTTTTTTGTGGACGCCAAAACCGGCCTCGTTTCTTCCGATTACGATGTGGCGGAGATACTGCGTCTTACTAAAAAACCGGTTTTGCTGGTGGTAAATAAGCTGGATAATTTCGATATATCAGGGATATATGATTTTTATTCGCTTGGACTGGGCGAACCGCATCCTATATCCTGCGAGCAAGCTTTAGGCTTGGGCGATCTTTTGGATGAGGTGGTCGCTCTTTTTCCCGGACGCAGCGAAGCGGAAGAGGATTTTTCGCTTAAAATAGCCGTAGTGGGCCGGCCCAACGTCGGCAAATCGTCGATCGTCAACAGGCTTTTGGGGGCTGATCGCGTAATAGTATCCGACGTGGCCGGGACAACGCGCGACGCTGTAGATACGCCTTTTACGTGCAACGGAAAAAATTATACTATTATAGATACCGCTGGAATGCGTCGCAAGCGCTCAATAGAGGACGAAAGCGTAGAAGATTATTCTGTTATGCGCACTATAAGCGCAATTTCCCGCGCGGACGTCGTGCTTATAGTTTTTGACAGTTCCGACGGTATTACCGAGCAGGACGTAAGAATAGCCGGCTACGTCAATGAACAGGGAAAGCCCAACGTGATAGTTATGAATAAGTGGGATAAAGTGGAAAAAGACACTTTTACCATTGAAAAGTTCGAGCAGCGTTTAAAGCAGGATCTTGCTTTTATGGATTATTTTAAATCCGTATATATTTCCGCGGCAACGGGACAGCGGACGGAAAAGCTTATTTCCATGGTGGACGAGGTGTTTGTCAACGCGTCTCAGCGTATTTCTACGGGCGTATTAAACGACGTCCTTGCCGAGGCCGTCGCTATGAACGAGCCGCCTGCTCATTCCGGCCGCCGGCTTAAAATACTTTACGCCACGCAGCCGGAAACTAATCCGCCTAAATTTGTCGTGTTTGTCAATGACGAAAAGCTTGTGCATTTTTCTTATAGCAGATATTTGGAAAATTATCTCAGAAAGTCATTCGATTTTTCCGGCACTCCAATAAAGCTTGTATTTAATTCACGCAAGGAGGATAAGCGCTGATGCTTGTTTATTGCATTACTTTGGCGGCGCTTATTATCGGCGCGTATTTTTTCGGTAATATAAATTTTTCCGTAATTATTTCTCATTTTAAAAACCGTGACGTCCGCAAGGAGGGCAGCGGAAATCCGGGCACAATGAACATGCTTCGCAGCTTCGGCATAAAGCTGGGATTGCTGACGCTTTTTCTTGACGCGGTAAAGGGGGCGATCCCTGCGCTTCTTGGGTGGTGGCTGCTTGGAAACGGAGAAGCCTTTATGTTCGGCGCCGATAAAACGGGGCTTTTTGTCGGCGGTCTGAGCGCGGTTATAGGCCATATCTTTCCGGTTTTATTTAAATTTAAGGGAGGAAAGGGCGTGGCGACCTCGATAGGAGTGTGTTTTGTTGCCGCTCCTCTCGTTTCTCTCATAGCATTTGCGATCGGCGTCGCATTTTTGCTGACGGTTAAAATCGGATCGCTTACGTCGTTTATTATGACGGGAATTCCTCTTGTTTTCAGCGGGGTTTCCGCGCTTTACGGCGGCAGAATAGCCGAGGGCGTGCTGGCGATAGCTATATATGTTATTGTTCTTGCGGCCCATCATTCTAATTTTGTACGCATTTTCAATGGTGAGGAGAAGCAGATAATTCTTTTCGGAAAAAATAAATCGGCTTCGGCAAAAGCGCCGCCGGAAAAACCTGACTGCGGCAAGGACGGAAATGGTTGATTATTACGGCTTTCCGGTGACGCCAAAATAAAATACAATTAAATCATAAATAGGTAATCCTCCGGCATATACTCTAATATCAAGCCTTGGAGGATTTGTTTTTATATGGAGCAATTTGATATCTATAAAGACATCAGCGAACGTACTGACGGAGACATATATATTGGCGTTGTAGGTCCCGTGCGAGCGGGTAAATCTACTTTTATCACCAATTTTATGACTCAATTGGTCGTTCCTAAAATCAAAAGCAAACATATTAAGGAACGCATGAAAGACGAGCTTCCGCAAAGCGCCAACGGTAAAGCGATAATGACAACTCAGCCTAAGTTTGTACCCGGAGAGGCAGTGTCGGTAAGACTTGGCGACAAGATTGATATTAAAATCCGTCTTGTCGATTGCGTTGGTTATCTTATCGACGGCGCAACCGGCCATATGGAGGACGATAAACCGCGTATGGTCAAGACTCCGTGGTTCGACGAGGCGATTCCCTTTGAGGAGGCGGCCGAAATCGGAACGCAGAAGGTTATTTCCGAGCATTCGACAATAGGTATCGTCATGACCTCTGACGGCTCTATCGATACGGAGCTTGCCAGGACCGCATACGTTTCCGCTGAGGAGAGAGTAGTCGAGGAGCTAAAGGCTCTCGGAAAACCTTTCATAGTCGTGCTTAATTCCAAAGTTCCGTCTTCCGCCGAAACGGTTAAGCTTGCGGAGGCTCTTACCGAAAAATATTCTACGCCCGTCGTTCCGCTTGACGTGCTGAACATGAAGGAAGAGGATATTACCGGCCTGTTTAAAGAAGTGCTTATGGAGTTTCCTTTGCGTGATATTGAAATCAAACTTGACAAATGGCTTCAGGCTCTGCCTGCCGAAAACGAAATAATCGCGGGTTTAAGCAAGCAGATAATGGAAAAAGTAACTGGCATGAGTAAAATGTCCGATTACAAAGAGCTTACCGATATTTTTGCCGACAGCGTCAATTTTGACAGCATCGCCCTTGAAAGCGTAGAGCTGGGTAAAGGGAAGGTCGTATATGAAATAAAGGCTAAACCCGAGTTGTTTTATAAAGCGCTCAGTTCTTCATGCGGCATGGAAATAGAGGATGATTTTTCGCTTATGTCCTACATGAAAGATCTGGTTCATGCAAAAAGAGAATACGACAAGCTTAGCGTCGCTCTCGATGAGGTTAAACGCACGGGTTATGGAGTTGTGTCGCCGGCGTTGGACGAAATGACGCTTGAGGAGCCTCAGATCGTAAAGCAGGGCTCGCGCTTCGGAGTCAAGCTTAAGGCTTCCGCGCCGTCGCTGCATATAATGCAGGTTGACATTGCGGCCGAGGTAAGTCCTGTTATGGGGACTGAACAGCAGAGCGAGGAAATGGTCAGGAATATGCTGGCCACATTCGAGAACAATCCTAAGGGAATCTGGGAAACCGATATGTTCGGAAAGTCCATGCATATGCTGGTAAACGAGGGGCTGAACAACAAGCTTAATTCCATGCCGGAGGATACGCAGAAAAAAATGCGAAAAACGCTTTCGCGTATTATCAATGAGGGAAAGGGCGGCGTAATTTGCATATTGTTGTAAAAAGTATCCTGTCCGGGCGGTTGCGTCGCGTTACGCAGCCGCTCTTTGTTTTTAACATATCTTTTTATTGTATGTGGAGTGAGAAGGCCGTAAGCGATTAAACTGTCTATGTCCTGTCTCTTATACACATCTGACGCTGCCGCCGACT
>USBU01000036.1 GCA_900553005.1 uncultured Eubacteriales bacterium
GAGATCTACACCTATTAAGTCGTCGGCATCGTCAGATGTGTATAAGAGACAGGGCTATCATCTTGAGTTTGTTTTGTCCGCAAGAGAGCTGGCTTGCGATCTGAAAGCTTTGCTGGAGCGCTTCGGCATAAAAAACGTTAAAATAACTCAGCGTAAGGATAAATACGTCGCTTATATCAAGGAAAGCGAAGCCGTCAGCGACTGCCTTGCGCTTATGGGAGCGTCGGAGGCCGTGCTGGAGCTTAATTCGCAGTTGATTATACGTCAGTTCCGTCAGGAGACCAACAGACGCACTAACTGCGAAATGGCCAATCTGTCAAAAACTGTCAACGCCTCAGTCCGGCAGATCGAGGATATAAATTTTATACGCAAAAAAGCGGGGCTCGATTCGCTGCCGGAAAAGCTGCTTATTGTTGCTAAGGCGCGCCTGGATTTTCCGGACGAAAGCTTTGCCTTTCTTGCGGACAGGCTTAACCTTAGTAAAAGCACGTTAAAAAACAGACTTTTAAAGATAGGCGTAATTGCCAAAGAGCTGCGCGAGAAAAAGGAGAAGTAAATGGAAAAATTCGTACATCTGCACGTTCATACCGAATACAGTCTTTTGGACGGAGCTACCCGTATTTCTAAAATTTTTCAGCGCTGCGACGAGCTTGGTATGCCGGCCATTGCAATAACCGACCACGGGAATATGTACGGCGCTTTGGAATTTGTCAAGGCGGCGATAAAGCATACCGACAAGGATGCGGATCCGTACAGGTTTATAGCCGAGCGCAGGCCTTTCAAGGTTAAGCCGATTATAGGCTGCGAAATTTATATGACCGACGATATGACCGTTAAGACTGCGGTCGGCGGAAAAATGCCAAAGTATAATCACCTTGTTCTGCTTGCGAAAAACATGACCGGTTATAAAAATCTGATAAAACTTGTCAGCATAGCTTATGTTGACGGGCTGTACTATAAGCCTCGGACGGATTTCAAGCATCTTAAAGAGCACGCCGAAGGGCTTGTCTGTCTTTCGGCATGTCTTGCCGGAGAATTGCCTCAGGCTCTTTTAAGAAAGGATTTCGACGCCGCGGATGCGATTGTCGAACGGTATAAAGCGCTGTTCGGAGACGATTATTATATAGAAATTCAGGACCATAATATACGCGATCAAAAGACTGTTCTGCCGTATCTTGTGGAGATCGCTCGCCGGCATAACGTCAAGCTGGTGGCGACAAACGACGTGCATTACCTCAATAAGCGCGATGCGACGGCGCAGAAAGTGCTTCAGTGCATTTCATTTAGGACGACGATGGCTACGGACGACGATGGCGACGCGGTCGGTCTGGCAGACGGAGGAGTAGACGACAACGGATATTTTCCCACGAAAGAATTTTATCTGAAAAGCGGAGACGAAATGACCGCTCTTTTCCCCAATCTAAGCGACAGTATCGTTAACACGCTGGAGGTCGCGGAAAAGTGTGAGCCGTATTTCTTTTCCAAAGAGCCGCTTATGCCTGCTTACGTGCCTAATGACGGCTCTACTCCTTACGAGTTTTTGAGAAAGCTTACTTTTGACGGGCTGAGCCGTAAGTACGGCGAAATTACCGAAAAAATCCGCGAGCGAGCCGAGTATGAGCTTGGCATTGTCGAGCGCATGGGGTTTGTTGATTATTTTCTTATTGTGTGGGATTTTATCAACTGGTCGGAAACGCACGGCGTGCCCGTAGGTCCGGGAAGAGGCAGCGGCGTCGGCAGCATAGTTGCGTATGCTATCGGTATCACCAAGGTGGAACCTTTGAGATATGATTTGATTTTCGAGCGGTTTTTGAATCCTGAGCGAGTTTCTAATCCGGATTTCGATATAGATTTCTGCGTGGACGGCCGCGAGCGGACAATCGAGTACGTTATAGAAAAATACGGAGTAAATAACGTGTCGCAGATTATTACCTTCGGTACGCTGGCGGCAAAGGCGGCGGTCAAGGACGTCGGCCGTGTTTTTAATCAGCCGTTTTCGGAGGTCGATAAGATAACCAAGCTTATGCCCAAGCTTATGGGACACAATCATATCGGACACTTGCTGGGCTTTGAAAAACCGAAAAAGCCGGACGATCCCAATCCGTTTATTCCGGAGCTTAAGGAGATGTACGATACCGATCCCATGGTTAAGCGGATACTGGATATGGCTATGGAGATCGAGGGCATGCCCCGTCAGACGGGTATGCACGCCGCCGGCGTTATAATCTGCCGCGATCCGATTGCGGATCATATTCCTATGGCAAGATCGGGCGAGGGAATAGTAACCACTCAGTTCAATATGATCGAGTGCGAGGAGCTTGGCTTGCTCAAAATGGATTTTTTAGGCTTGCGCACGGTTACCGATATAAATAAAGCCGTAAAGTATGTAAAACAGACGCGCGGCATTGATCTGGATTTTTACGGCAATATGGATTACGACGATCAGGGGACCTTCCGGCTTATCGGAGAAGGCGACACTCATGCTGTTTTCCAGCTTGAATCCGAGGGCATGAAAAAGTTTATGCGCGACTTAAGGCCTAATTCTCTGGAAGAAATTATAGCGGGAATTTCACTGTATCGTCCGGGCCCGATGGATAAGATTCCGGTTTATATAGAAAATAAGCGCAATCCCGGCGGCATTGTTTACGACCATGCGCTGCTGGAGCCTACTTTGAAGGTAACTTTCGGAATTATGGTGTACCAGGAACAGGTCATGAGAATAGTTCAGGACATTGCCGGCTATTCGCTCGGCCGGGCCGACGAAGTGCGCCGGATGATGAGCAAGAAGAAAAAGGATAAAATGGAAAAGGAGCGCGAGGTATTCCTTAACGGTCTGCATAACGACAGGGTGGATATCAAGGGCGCGATTGCAAACGGCGTGCCTAAGGAGGTGGCAAACAAGATTTACGACGATATGTCGACGTTCGCTTCCTATGCGTTCAACAAATCGCACGCCGCGGCTTACGCTTATCTTGCGTATCAGACGGCATACCTTAAATGCTATTATACCGTGGAATTCGTTACCGCGGTGCTTAACAACCGTATAACGTCGATAGAGGAAATATCAAATTATCTTAACTATCTTAAGGAGAGAGGCTTTAAGGTTTTTCCGCCTAACATAAACCGTTCTTTTGCGGAGTTTTCCGTCGAAGACGGCGGAGTGCGCATAGGCATGGCGGCGATTAAAAACGTAGGCATGGCCGCTATAGAAAACATTGTGGCGGAGCGCGAGCGCGGCGGAGAATTTAAGGATTTTGTGGAATTTGTCAAGCGTATGGAGGACGCCATGCTGAATAAAAAACAGCTGGAAAGTCTTATTTACGCGGGGACGTTTGATTGCTTCGGGCTTAAACGCCGTCAGCTTATTGCCGTTTACGAGCAGATTCTCGACCGTGTGACGCGCGACCGTCAGCAATCCATGAAGGGACAGATTTCATTTTTCGATAACCTGGAAAGCGATTTCAACAAATTCGATTATCCCGATCTTGAGGAATACGATTTGTCGGAAAAGCTTGCCAAGGAAAAGGAGGTCGCCGGCGTTTATCTTACTGGACATCCGCTTGACCAGTATAAGGAGCACCTTAAAAAGTATACCTATAATACCTCGATGCTCAGAGAAACTATCGACTCGGAGGATGGCTCGGACGAAGTTTCTTACGCGGTGCCGGACGATACGACGGTTACGATGGGCGGTATGCTGGTTGAGGCCGCAAAAAAGACGTCTAAAAAGACGGGCAGAGAATTCGGTATCGGCAAGCTGGAGGATTTGTACGGAACGGTGGAGCTTATGCTTGGAGGATATAAGCTTGGACAGTATAAAAATATTTTCGTAAAGGATAAGCTTGTTACCGTTACCGGTAAGGTCAGACACCGTGAGGACAGCGTCTCCGTTTCGGTGGACAGGATAGAAACCTGGGAAGGCGTTAAAAAAGGCGATAATAAAAAGATTTATTTTCATCTTTCTTTCCGTGAGGCGGAGGAAGAGGTTATGGATTTACTGAACAATATTCTCTTGGCATATCCCGGTGAAGACGAGGTTTTTATTCAAAATAAGGATGATAATAAACTTTATCCGCTTCATGATATTCATACGGCAATTAACCCAATTATGTATAACGAACTGTGCGGGCTTTTAGGAGAGGAGAACATAAAGGTCAGATAGCGGGATTTACCGTTAGGGCGAGGCCAGCCGCTTTGGATTTATTAAGCGTTTAAAGTAAAATCTATCGGGACGGCAGGGCATGATATGCTCCTGAAAAAAGCGCGGGGTAAGCGCGGCAAATACTGCCCGGTAAATGCGCCGGCTTTTGAAAACAGATTTTTTACGACTGCGGAAAATTAAATTTTAATGCGATATTGACCGCTTTAAAGCGGAAGCGGTGCGCCTGCGGCGCAAACGCACTGCCGCGCTATTGAAATAAAGTAAAAAACAGGCTAAAAAATGCCGAAAAGCATTGAAAATCGCTTTTCTTTAATCGCTTCAGATGATATAATATTAGAAAGGTTTTTTAGAGGTATGACGGTATGAAAAGAATTGCTATACTGACAAGCGGAGGAGATGCTCCCGGTATGAACGCCGCCGTGCGCGCTGCGGTAAGATACGGCATTTATTGCGGCATGGAGGTCGTGGGCGTGGAGCGCGGTTACGCCGGCCTGATCGAAAGTAATTTTATCGAGTTGGGACTCAGAAGCGTTTCCGATATCATTCATCGCGGAGGAACGATACTTCGTACCGCGCGCTGTCCGGAGTTTAAAACGCCGGAGGGGCAGGCGCTTGGTATCAAAAATCTTAAAGAGCGCGGGATAGAAGGACTGATCGTTATCGGAGGCGACGGTTCCTTTATGGGCGCAAAGATTTTGTCGGAAAAGGGCTTTCCCACTATAGGGATACCCGGCACCATAGATAACGATTTGGCTTATACGGATTATACGCTGGGCTTTGATACGGCGTGCAATACGATTCTTGACGCTATAAATAAAATACGCGACACTATGTCCTCGCACGAGCGTATCTCGATTGTAGAGGTAATGGGGCGAAACTGCGGCGATCTTGCGCTGTACGCGGGCATCGGCGGCGGCGCGGAAATAATCATAGTGCCTGAAATGAAACTCGGCATCGACGACATAGCGGAAAAGCTTAAGGAGTTTCGCGCAAGCGGCAAGCGCAGCGGCATAGTCGTGCTGGCGGAGGGCGCCGGGCACGCGGACGAGCTTATGAAGGAGCTTAACGGCAAGACGGATCTACATATACGCTCGACGGTTCTCGGGCATATACAGCGCGGAGGCTCGCCCAGCAATCAGGACAGATATCTCGGCACATGCTTCGGCGCGCATGCCGTAAAGCTGTTGCAGCAAGGGATAGGTAATCGTATCGTAGGAATACGCGACAACAAGATATACGATATAGATATTGTCGAAGGGCTGGCGCTTAAACGCAAATTCAATACCGAGCTTTACGAGCTTGCGTCCGTAGTCGCAAGATAAAGCTATAGCGGGGGCATAAATTATTTTATGCCCTTTTTCCGAAATGCTTTGCTTTATTGAAATAAAGTTGAAAGGCAGGCATGCCCGATCGAAAAGCTAAAGGCGTATAAACGATTTTCTTTTGTAGTAAAGCTAAGTTGTAAGCGCGTTTATCCGGCCGTTTGGCGCTCCTTTCAACGGGGTATGGCTTTTGAAGCTGTTTGCCGCAATCGGTTGACTGATCTAATGTAACGGTAGTATAATTATAAAAATTTTTTAAAGGAAAGAGAGTGAAAATGAAGAAATTTATCGCAGTTTTATTGTCGGCGCTGTTAACGTTAGGGTGCTTTGCGCTTACGGGCTGCAGCAGCGCGGATTATACCGTCGGT
Source organism: uncultured Eubacteriales bacterium (assembly GCA_900553005.1). GTDB lineage: Bacteria > Bacillota > Clostridia > Christensenellales > Pumilibacteraceae > UBA10677. Next base: position 5,853 of record USBU01000036.1, read on the forward strand.
ATAATACAGCTTGTTGCGCATCCCGCTTTGGACCAGGCGACGCAGGGCTTTAAGGACGCGCTGACCGAGGAAATGACCAAGGCGGGAAAGACCGTTAAATTCGATTTCCAGGATGCTAACAACGAGAGCACGACCTGCTCGACTATAGCAAATAATTTCGTGGCAAAGAAATACGATCTTATTATGGCCAACGCGACTGCGGCGCTTCAGGCGGCGGCTAATTCGACGACTATGATACCGGTTCTCGGTACTTCTGTGACGGAATACGGCGTAGCTTTGGGGCTTAAAGATTTCAGCGGTACCGTCGGCGGCAATATTTCTGGCACCTCCGACCTTGCCGATTTGGAAAAACAGGCTCAGATGATTATAGATCTTGTTCCGTCCGCTAAAAAGGTGGGGCTTTTGTACTGCTCTGCCGAGCCCAATTCGGATTATCAGGTAAATAAGGTCAAGGAGTATCTGGAGGCGTCGGGAAAGGGAATAACCTGTGAAAAATTCAGCTTTACCGATTCCAACGATATTGCTTCGGTATTAAACGGCGCGGTTTCAAAGAGCGACGTTATTTACGTTCCGACCGATAATACGGTTGCAAACAATACCTCGATAGTGGACAGCATCTGCCGCCCCGCAGGAATTCCGGTAATCGCCGGAGAAGAGGGGATATGCAGCGGCTGCGGAATAGCCACCCTTTCTATCAGCTATTACGGAATCGGGCAAAAGACAGGAAAAATGGCGGCCGAGATTCTTCTTGACGGAGCGGATATTTCTACCATGGCCGTAGCTTACGACGAGGGCGCCGTTTACAAATACAACGAGGAAATATGCACGGCGCTCGGTATCGACGTACCCGACAATTATGTGAAAATAGTTAAGGCGGAATAAGATATGTCTTTATTGAATGCGCTTCCCGGCGCCGTTGCTCAGGGCCTGATTTGGGGCATTATGGCAATAGGCTTGTATATTACTTATAAGGTTCTGGACTTTGCGGATCTGACGGTTGACGGCTCGATATGCACGGGCGCGGCAGTTTGCGCCGTGCTGGTCGTAAACGGCGTCAATGTGTGGGTGGCCATGCTTGTCGCGTTGCTTTCCGGCGCGCTGGCAGGTCTGATAACCGGCGTTTTTCATACTTTTATGGGTATACCCGCAATTTTATCGGGTATTCTTACTCAGCTGTTGTTGTGGTCTGTAAATCTCAAAATTTTAGGCAAGTCTAATTTAAGCTTAAGCTCCCGGGTTTACGGCGTTATAATTACTCAGCTTAGTACCGGCGTCGCTATTGCCGTCGTAGCAGCTTTTGTCGCGGTTCTGATTGCGGTTTTGTACTGGTTTTTCGGGACGGAGAGGGGCTGCTCCATAAGGGCAACGGGAAACAATCCTCACATGAGCCGCGCGCAGGGAATAAATACCTCTCTTAATAAAATAATCGGTCTTATGATTTCCAATGCCATAGTCGCGCTTTCCGGCGCGCTGCTGGCGCAGTATCAAGGCTTTGCCGATATTAACATGGGCAGGGGCGCGATAGTCATCGGACTTGCGGCGGTGATCATAGGAGAGGCTTTGATATCGCGTATATCCCGCAATTTTGCCGTAACGCTTTTAGGCGTTGCGCTTGGCGGCGTGGTGTATTATCTTGTTTATCAGTTCGTCATATGGCTTGGTTTGGATACGGAGCTTCTTAAAATGTTTTCGGCGCTCATCGTTGCCGTGTTTTTGGCGGTGCCGTATTGGAAAAAACGTTACTTTTCCGGCGGAAAAGGTAAAAAGAGCGATAAAAACGGCGGTACGGGCGCGGCGGCTAACCAAAGCTTAGCCGGCGGCACGGATTCGGAAACGTCCGGTGACGGCGCGGTTTCGGACGGCGGCGAGGTGGAAAACAATGCTTGAAATAACCGGATTATATAAAACCTTTAATAAGGGAACGATAAACGAAAAAATTGCGCTGAACGGACTTAATCTTACGGTCAACGACGGTGATTTTGTGACCGTAATAGGCGGTAACGGCGCGGGTAAATCTACGCTTTTAAATGCTGTGTGCGGAGTTTTTTCCGTTGACAGCGGCAAAATTTTATTGGGCGGCAGGGATATTACCAACCTTCCCGAATATAAGCGCGCCAGTTATTTGGGCCGTGTTTTTCAGGACCCCATGATGGGGACTTCGCCCAATATGGAAATTCAGGAGAATCTTGCGCTTGCGTATCGCAGAGGTAAAAAACGTTATCTGATGCCAGGCATTACCAAAAAGGAAAAGGAGCTTTACCGTCAGAAGCTGTCCAGGCTGGGACTGGGGCTGGAGGATCGCATGACAAGCAAGGTCGGCCTGCTGTCCGGAGGACAAAGACAGTCGCTTACGCTTGTTATGGCGTCGCTGAAAAAGCCGGAGCTGTTATTGCTGGACGAGCATACCGCCGCGCTTGATCCTAAGACCGCTGCCAAGGTGCTGGAGCTTACCGACGAGATTACCCGGGAGGAAGCGCTTACCACGATCATGATAACGCATAACATGAAGGACGCAATACGATACGGCAACCGTTTGGTAATGTTGCATGAGGGCAGAGTCGTGTACGACGTTTGCGGCGCGGAAAAATCGGCGCTTACCGTTGAAGATTTATTAAGGAAATTCGAGGAATGCGCAGGCGGTATAGATAACGACCGTATGCTGTTGGTTTAATTTATATAAATAATATAAACGGCCCCGGCTTATATGCGAGGGGCCGTTTTTTGCGTCCTGAAATTTGAGCTGTGACGGCTTGAGCGCCTTATAAAAACGGAAAAATTCAGCTTAAATGTCAGCGTTATGACAATTAAGCCGTAATATGCAAGCGCTGTCTCTTATACACATCTCCGAGCCCACGAGACGGAGCTACATCTCG
>USBU01000037.1 GCA_900553005.1 uncultured Eubacteriales bacterium
GATTTATATAATGTCAGTCAATACTTAAAATTGCATTTAACTACAAAAAATCATTATATATTCGGAGCGGATAAATGAAAACTAAAATTGTAAAAAGACATGAATTTTCAGACAATTCCATGCGTTTGAAATTACCTGAAAGAGCCGGATTTAAATTGAATTATCTGATATATCCGTTTTTTCTCGGCTATGAAGAAATCGGACTGAATTACTATAACGAAATGCAGTTTGATAACTTTTATATGCTGAACTATACGATTTCCGGCAGCGCCACGCTTACGGTCAACAACGTTACGTACAAGCTTAAGCCGGGAGACCTTATTTTATTGCACACATACCAAAAGCGCATACTTAAACCCTGCGGTCCGTGGACGATCTACTGTATGCATATAAGAGACAACGGCAGCCAGCTGGCCAATCTGTACGCTAAATTTCATAAGGACAACAATTACATAATTAAAAATTTTCCGCGTCAAGTCATCGAGAAGCACTTTTTCCGGTTAGCCGACGGAATGAAAGTTCAAAAACCGGATATATACGAGCTTGCCGCCGAAACATACGGGCTTATTGCGGACATAATGAAAATTTCGGACGCTCGGAATCCGTTTGTGCTTCCCAACGAGCTGAGAAATTCCATCGGCTATATGGAGGATAACTTTGAAACGCCGATCGCGTTGGAAAACATTGCGGAAATTTCAGGCTACTCAGTCTCTCATTTAGAAAAGCTTTTCAGAGACCACTTAGGCTGCTCTCCGCTGTATTATCTGAATAAACTGCGGCTGGAGCGATCTAAACAGCTTTTAGCCGCAACAGAATTTTCTTTGGCGGACATTGCAGTGCAAACGGGATTCAAAAACGACCGCTCGCTTATGTATCTGTTTAAAAAACGATTCGGCATGTCGCCTACGGAATTCCGCAAAAAAGCAAAAAACGAACGGATTTAAATGGCTGCGGCATTTTAGCCGCCGTTACGGAAAAAACCTGCAGCATAATTTTTTATCCGCGCAATTAACCGAATTTAAAAACGTAAAAAGCCCTCCATACGGCGGGCTTTTTAATTAACGCAAATTTAAAGGGAAGTATAATGCACAATAAATCAAGCAGGCATAAAAAAACGGCATTGAAAAAATTTTTACAGACTGCGGCCGATTTGTAATTTTTTCAGATAGTAAACGGGAATCGCAGACCATCCGTGACAGAGACTGCCCGCGCCCTCGAAGTCCTCCGAGCCCTTTTCCGTCTCCCAGAACGTTGTTGCGCCGGCGTCCAGCATTTTGCCGTATTTTTGCAATATATCGTCAAGCACGACGGACTCGTAGCTCTTCCCGAATGACAAAAGCGCATCATAATAAAACGTACACATGGACAGCGTTACCGGGATCAGCGACTTGTCGTTTATAATCCTTTCTGCAAGTGGTTTTCCGCCAAGTCCGATAAGCAAGGCAAAAGCGTTGCCCAAGACGCTGCTCCTGTCGCACGCCGAGCTTAGCCTATACAATCCGTCTTCTCTTAAAAACGTATTCTCTATAGCGCGGACGGTCTTGGAACAATCGGTTTCGGTCCCGAAAATCCTGTCGTAACGGCGCGCGGCGTAAACGTATGCGCAATTCAATATCAAGTCGTATTGCTTAACGCAGGATTCGCCCTCGATTCGATCGAGCTCGTCGCTGTTTGACGAGCAATCGCTCCATTCGTAAAAATTCCAGTACGGAGCGGGAAAGTTAGGAATCAGGCCGTTTTCCAGCCTGGATTTAAACGCTTCCATAATAGACGAAAGCACGCAGCCTATCCTGCCTAGTATTTCACGGTCGCCGGTATGATTTATATATTCCTCTACGACAACCGGATACATGAGCGAAAAAAACGGGATAGACCGGCTGCTGCCGGAGGGAAAACACATCGCCAGCAAGCCGTCGCTTCTTAAGCCGTCAGCCATGAGCAAAATGTTTTCGCGCTGATATTCGTGACCGGCAAACGCGTAGTAACCGCACAGCATCTGATTGCGGCCGTCAAGCACATATAAAGCCTGTTCTCTCCAGGGACAGTCCTCGTAATGCTCGTGCTTGCAGCACGTAAGAGTATAAACGCCAGTATCGTATATCTTTTGAAGACGGTCGCTGCCGAATTCGGCCGGCAAAAGCTTATCAGGATACACCGCCGGCCTGATACCGACGTAATTGATCTTCAGATTTTTACCGTAAACAAAAATATATCTGCCTGCCAAACGTCGGAAAGCATTGATATATTTATTTTCTCCCGCTTTAGCCTTAAATTCCACGCTGAAATCGCGTCCGCCTATAAAACGGGCGGGTTTACCGTCTCTGAGATGTTCTCCGTAGGATATCAGTATTTCCTGTTCCTCTACACTCTCAAAATCCAGCTCCAAAAAGCCGGCCGTTTCCTTGAGCAAATCTATTAAATAGCCGTCGTCCGCTTCAGACACGACAGCTTCCGAGCGATTCATGAGCTTTAACGGTTTTGTTTCCCTTGCTTCGGCCGAGCCGACGCCGAGTTCATGAGACGGCAGCCACGGCAAGCTGTTGACTACGGTATTGTCGTAATAAAAACTGAGCCCCAGTTGCCCGGTTATAGTTTTAAGATAGCCGTTGCGGTAATTCAGATTACGCCGAGATAAAACGCTTGCGTTGCTTTTCAGCAGCGTTTTTCCGTCAGAAACCACGTCGAACATCAAAAAAGCCTCGCCGGGCGTGTAAGTCTGGCTGCCGACGCCGTAATGCCATACGGTGACGAGAATTTCATTTTCGGCCCTAAGACAGCCGGTAACATCGAATTGAAAATATTTTCGCCTTTCGGGATAATCGGAGCAAACCCCGAAGCCTGCAATAACGCCGTTGATTTCTGCGGAAAAATTACTGTCGCAGCTTACGCGAAGAAACACCTGCGCACTTCCCTCATACGAAAAACAACCGCGAAAATCAACATAACAATCTTTTTCGTTGACGTCGCCCTGCCATATCTTTACACCGTTTAACATAAAAATCCTCCGTATCCGCAGATTAAGCGCCCTGCTGCACATATTATATCATATCGCAACGATAAGTCAATTCAGCAATATACTTTACTGTATAAAAATGCGGCCCGTTTTAAGAGAGCCGCATTCAAACGCAATATTCGGTTTACATTTCTCTTTTAGGGTTTCTGCAAAATATTGTTGGCCAGTACGGTAAAAGCAATGAACGTATTACTATTTTTTAAGAATTAATGCCGATGCGGCCAGCGCGCCAAGCGCATATAAAACAATCGCCGCGTTTTCCTTATTGCAGCCCGTATTATCGTTGTCCTCCCCGCTCTCACCCTCGGAGGCGAATTTTATCTCTATTTCGCCGTCGGCGGTCACCGCTTCCTCCAGCACATACCGTCCGTTAATGCCCTCTTTTAAAGCGACTCCGTTAAAGGTAACCGATTCGACGTAATAGCCGTCGAATGCTTCCGGCACTACGACCAGCTGGTTGCCTTCGTAAAGCTTTACCGGAGAGGATTTTCTTCTGTCGTAAGTCCCACGCGAATCGTCATAGGAGTACGAAATATTAAAGTATCGTCTTTCGCCGGATTCTATGCGCACCGAATAATTGCCCGATGTAGCCGGCACGACATAAACGTTTCCGTCCATCTCGGATGTGACGTCGATATCGTTTACGAAAAGCTTGGAAAGATGATAATTGGAATTATACGGTCTGACCGTTATGCTGAGACTTTCTCCGTCGTTAAACATGGTTTTGTCCGCCGTTATTTCGCAGTTGGCGTCCTCGGTAATTTGCAGATAGTTTTTATCGGCGTTTTCCGCGGCGCACTCGGCAAACATATTTCCCAGAGTATTCATGTCAGCTCCGCTCCAATGATACCGATCCGAACCCACAACAACCGAACTTCCGTTCGCGCCCCTATCGTTGATATAAAGTTCAGAACTTTTAACGGTAGCAACCTTAGCGGGATTTGCGGAGGCGGCGACACGACGCTGCATTTCAATGAAATTTTCGTTAGCGCTCATATCCGAATACGAGCTGAATGTAAGAGAAATTTCACCCATTATAAACAGCAGTCCGCTCTGATCGACGCCGGTAATTTTACCGATATCCTCGCGCATATCGGTAATAAAGGTTTTAATAAGCTGCTCGTAAAGCATTGGCTGTCCACGGTCCGACTCACCCTGCATCCAGCAGAAAGCTTTTACCACCGGCGAATAACCTTTTTCCTTAAGCAGATTATACGCGGCCTCGAAATTGCGTATAAAGCGATAATACAAATAGCCCGTGCGGCTGTTGCCGTCGTGCTCAGGACTGTCCCACATGGACCTAGGGTACCAATTGCCGAATCTTTCCGGAAGGGCGCCCGATACGACGTCGGTAAGCGTTGTTCCTCCCGCGGCCGTTTTGAATATACAAGCGGGTTGATCGGGCGAATAATACTGCTTGAGCCCGGCGGCCAGTCCGTACTCCGGACCCATCATTTCCGCGTTAATACCGAGCCCCGTGCTGACATCGTTGCGGCAGAACATTCCGGACGAACCGACCGCTTCCTCGCGTTCGCCTATGTAAAGCGCCTCCTGCACTGCCGGCGCGGCAATATTGCGCGAATTGCCGGAAGCGTTAGACTGTCCCGCAATCAAATACATATCTATGCGCTGTCCCTGTGTATTAGCCTCTCTAAAAGAGCTTGAGCCGCTGATGCTTACCCCGGTATCAGCCGCCCGCACGCCGGAAAAACCGATTCCCGCAAAACCGAACGACGCCGCGCATATGCACAGCGTCAAAATACATAGTAATTTAAATTTTCTCATCACATTCCGCTCCTTTATCGGTCCGACTGAAGTTTTCAGCATCGGAATTTTTAACAAAATACAAATCTTATAATAAAAAATCTTAATAGACGGCCGTATAACGCTTGCTCGTCACGGTCGATCGTAAATCATCGAGACGGCGTTATTGCTTAGCTTCCGGCGGCCGCACGTTGCGATACACCTTGCCGCAGTACTGGCAAACGTTTTCAGCGGATTTCGGATCGATGATAACAGGCGCGCCGCAGTCCTCGCATTTTATAGTAAACGAAGCGTTTGACTGCTTGAAATTCGTGTTGAGAATCAGCTTATCATCCTCAAATTTAAAGCCGGTAAGATACCTCTCGGAAAGCGCCGAGCGAAGTCTGGCCCTTGCCTCGCGTTCGCTGATGTTAAGAACGGAACATAATTCGCGCACGGTGTAAAGATTATCGCTTTCTACCGCTACGACAAGCTTTTTCATGCCCGTAAGCGATGCAAATTTCATCCAAAGCAGCGGGCAGCCGTAAAAACCGAACACAGTAGCGACGATGCCTATAATCATAACCGGATAAACCGCGTTGACAGCGCCAAGCACGATACAAGGTATCCCCGCAGGCAGACATACGGACGCAAACAGCGAAAGATAAAGATATTTTTTAATGCGAGACTTGAGTAAATCCATAGAATCTTTTAACTCCCTATCGGTATGATATTATATCATATACGAAAAAATAACGCAAGCAAAGAATCTCGGTCCCGTTAAAAAATACAAAACGCAGTATTATTTACGTTTCTGCATACAATGCCACAAAAACATGACGAATCTTTTCGGAAGAAGCTTTGAAAACACATGCATACACTTCCAGGTAAAGCCGTAAATCGAAACCGCTCTGTTTGCGTTAGCGGCGCGTATGGCCTTTGCTACGACCTTATCGGCCGGCGCCATGGGTTTAAGAGCCTTGGGGCCGTTTACGCCCTCTCCGTTATGCGCGCAGGCGGCGAACTCAGTCTCCACCCAGCCTGGACAAATCGCGGTCACCGTTATCCCCTTGGACTTAAGCTCAGCGCGAAGAGCATAAGAATAGCTAAGCGCAAACGCCTTGCTTGCCGCATAAACGGAAAAATTTTCCAAAGGCAGATATGCCGAAATCGAACACATCTCTATAATATGCGCTCCGCGTTTCATGTAGGGAATAACGGCTGCCGTTATGTTTACAAGCGCCTTATCGTTCAGGTCTATCATACCGTTGACGTCTTGTCTGTCCACCTCGGACCAATCGCCGAATTTACCGAAACCGGCCGCGTTTACAAGATAATTGACTTCTCCGCCGGAAAGAGACAGCGCGGAAATCAAAGCGTCTATATCTTCGGCTTTAGTAAGGTCAAGCGGAAATACCCTGCACACCGCAAAAAGCTCTTCCTTAAGCGCGTTTAACCTTTCCTCGCGGCGGGCGACGATCCATATTTCATCCGACTCCTTAAGGCTGTCGATTTGCCTGGCAAACTCGCGTCCCATGCCGGACGAAGCGCCCGTAATAATGGAAATTTTCATTTTTCTACCTCCTTAAAGGCGTATTATGTCTGACATAGTATGCTTAAATATCATAGAAATTACCGGCAAAAAGGCGGAATTCCGAAAAATTAGTTAAATTCCGCCTTGAACATATTTATGAATTTATTTTTTTATAATTTCCTCTATAGGACAACCGTCCGCATCAGGAAGACTTAAGCCGAGGATTTCAGCTACGGTCGGCGCAAAATCGACAATAGGACGCCGCTCCACAACAGCCCCCTTTACGAAATCCGGACCGCAAGCGATCATTGTAGGCTGCGGACCTTTGTCTGGAAGATAGCCGTGAGTGGCCGCTCCTCCTCGATAATCGCTGATGTCGCGCTGATGCATTATCTTCCCCGTCCACTCACTGCCGAAAGAGGTATATCCGTCAGTCTCAAGCACAAAACTGAAACCGCCTGATAATCTTTCTCTTTTATGCGCTTCCTCTCGCGTCATTACCTCCGAGAATCCGTAAAGTCCACTGTCGCACATTTCGATTAGCGTTTTATAAACCGAATCATATGTCGCGCGATCGCTTTCGTCTTTTAAAAATACCTGAGCGGACGCGCCTACGCCCTTTACAAACGCGTCCCAATCGATAATATTGCCCTTTTCGTCAACGCGAATAAACCCGCGCCGGCAAAGCTCAACGTTAGGCATAGCCCACCGATCGACATTTATCTGGCCGTGATCGCTCATCATAACGAAATTGGTATTTTCCAGCTCTCCGATTTCGTCAACAGCTTCGATTACGCGCTGAACCCACAGCGCGGTATGGTCAAGCATATCGTTGACGCGGTCGGAAAACACGCCCGTACTATGACGGAGACTGTCTATTCCGGCCGGGTGCATGACCAAAACGTCCGGGCGGAAATTCTTTATCATCGATATCCCGCACGAAAACACAAAATCGTCCGCGTAAGGATGCTTGCGTTCCTTTCCGATAAGATAATGAGAATTAGGACGAATTATCCTGTCGATAACCTCCTCGGACGAGCCCGCACGGCGAAAAGCATCGAAAATCGTTTCGTTTTCGTTCTGCGTCCAGTACTCGGCTATGTTATAATCGATATTTTTATCGCACCCGGTTACCGGCCAGAAAACATTGGCCGTAACCAGTCCTTTTTTCTTGGCCGCATCAAGCAGCGTTTCCGCCTTATTAGACGAACGGAACCAATGCCAGTCGCAGCTTTTTACCCCCATGATGTCAAGCTCGTTATTATAAACCCCTGTTTTATCGGGATAACAGCCGGTAATCATGGAAGTGTGCGCCGGATATGTAACCGTCGGATAGATCGTGCGAAACGTTTTTACAAGCGCTCCGCCTCCAATAAGGTACTTAAACGACTGCTTATGTCCGAGATATTCCAGGTCATCGTACACCATAGCGTCGTGCGAAATAATTACGAATTTACTTTTTTTCATATGTCGTCTCCTCAATTTTATTATAATATTACGTCTTTAAGCGAAAAACGATATCCGCGTATCTGAGCCTTTGGAGCGTCGTCCACAATATAATTAACCACATATATCCGCCCATCGTCCAGCAATGTAAAGCCGGTATAACCTAAATCCGAAACAGGCGACCGGTCGTAATCCAGCGGCATAATACGCGACGACTGATTTCTGCGTGAAAATTCAACGACGTCCTTATCCGACATAAACGCCGCAAAAACGTTTTGAGTCCAAGAACCGAGCCAGCCCTTTCCTCCCTGCATGAAGCGATAAGTAATCATAACGATATCATCGTCGACGTATCCAGCGACCGGCCTGTGACACGCCGGAAGCGGAGCGACGCCAAGCCGTCCGTAGCTTTCCCCGCCGTCGTCTGAAATTACTTTGAACGCATCAAGTCCCTCGCCGGAATTTTCTCTCAGGAAAACTGCCAGTTTTCCGCTCTTAAGCTGAATCGGAGCTGCCTCGCACAGTTTATATTTTTTATCCTCGGCAACGACGACGGGCCCCGACCATGTGGCCCCAAGGTCGTCGCTGTACCAGCTTCTTACCGTATAAAGGTCGTTTTCTCCGCGCGTATGCGCAATAATTATTCTTCCTGTCTCTTATACACATCTCCGAGCCCACGAGACGGAGCTACATCT
>USBU01000038.1 GCA_900553005.1 uncultured Eubacteriales bacterium
CGAGATGTAGCTCCGTCTCGTGGGCTCGGAGATGTGTATAAGAGACAGCCTTGTCGGAGCTGTCTTGGCGCTTATCGGGTCGGCTTTAATGATAGTAAAGGTCAGTCTTTCGGGATTGGGCGCGCTGGCAATAGTGTCCGTATGTCTGTATTCGTTTTCTCTTTTGATGCTGTATATCATGAGTACGCTGTATCACTGGCAGCCGGTCGGAAAACGCCGGCGCGCGGTGTTCAGGCGTTTCGATCATTGTTCGATAGCTTTGCTCATTGCCGGCACTTATGCGCCGTTTATGCTGATAGGTATGTATTCGGCAAACAAAGTCTGGGCTATTGTGCTGGCAAGCGTGGTTTTGTTTTTTGCAGTGCTTTCCGTGGTGTTTAACGCTATCGACGTCAATAAATTCAAGGTGTACTGTCTTATATCGTATGTTGTTATGGGCTGGGCGTGCGTGATAAGAATCGATCTTTTAGTCAATCCGCTTCCTTCGTTCATACTGCTAATCGTCGGCGGCGTAGTCTATACGGCGGGCATAATATTTTATAGGATTAAGTCCATTCCGTACAATCATGCGATATGGCATTTTTTCGTGCTGGCAGGCTCTGCGCTGCATTTTGCCGCTATTTACTTTTATCTCATACCGTAAGAGGAGATCGTTATGTATAAAAAAATCAATCCGGACATGAATTTCGTCAGCAGGGAAAAGGAAATTCTCGATTTCTGGAAGAAAAACAGGATTTTTGAAAAAACGCTTGAAAAAACCAAGGACGGAGAGGAGTTTTCCTTTTATGACGGTCCGCCTACTGCCAACGGCAAGCCGCATATCGGGCATATTCTTACGCGGGTGATGAAGGACATTATCCCCCGGTTTAAAACTATGAAGGGCTATCACGCCACGCGTATTGCGGGGTGGGATACGCACGGACTTCCCGTCGAGCTGGAGGTTGAAAAGCAGCTGGGGATGGACGGGAAGCAGGATATAGAGAAATACGGGATCGAGCCTTTTATAAAAAAGTGCAAGGAAAGCGTCTGGAAGTATAAGTCGGAATGGGAAAAAATGTCCGACCGCGTAGGCTATTGGGTGGATATGGAGCATCCTTATATAACCTATGACGATAATTATATAGAATCCGTTTGGTGGTCGCTTAAAAATATATTCGATCGCGGTTTGATTTATAAGGGACATAAAATCGTTCCTTACTGTCCGCGCTGCGGTACGGCGCTTTCCTCGCACGAGGTAGCGCAGGGCTATAAGGACGTGGAGGAAAAATCGGCCGCCGTTTCGTTTAAAGTTGCGGACGAGGCCGACGTTTATATAGTTGCCTGGACGACCACGCCCTGGACTCTTCCGTCCAACGTTGCGCTTTGCGTAGGGCCCGATTTCGATTACGCGCTGGTAAAAAGCGGCGATAAAAAATATATCGTTGCGGCGGAGCGGGCGTCTGCGTTTTTTGAAGAAGGCGAATACGAAATTCTATCCGTTAAAAAGGGTTCGGAATATGTCGGGCTCAGGTACGAGCCGCTTTACGAAAATTACAAGGGCGTAAAAAAATCTCATTATGTGGTTGCCGACGGCTACGTTACTCTTGATGAGGGCACCGGAATCGTTCATATCGCGCCGGCTTTCGGCGAGGACGACGCGCGCGTAGGACGGGACAACGATCTGCCATTCGTGCAGATGGTTGACGATCGCGGGCGAATGACTGAGGACGCTCCCTTTGCAGGGACTTTCTGTAAAGACGCGGACAAGCTTATACTTAAGGATTTAAAGCAAAGGGGATTGCTGTTTAAAGAGTTAATGTTTACTCACAGCTATCCTTTCTGCTGGAGATGCGATACTCCGCTCTTGTATTACGCGCGTTCAACGTGGTTTATTTCCACGACCAAAGTGCGCGATCTCCTGCTTAAAAACAATGCCTCCGTCAACTGGATGCCCGAGTCTATTGGCAAGGGCCGTATGGGTAATTTTTTGGAAAACGTTATTGACTGGGGACTTTCCCGCGAGCGCTATTGGGGTACTCCGCTTCCGATCTGGGTTTGCGGCGACTGCGGCGAAGCCGTTGCGATAGGCTCCAAGGCAGAGCTTAAAGAAAAGGGCGGCATAACAGGGGATATAGAGCTTCATAAGCCGTATGTCGACGCGGTTACGATTAAATGCCCAAAGTGCGGAAAACCTATGCACCGTACTCCCGAGGTCATTGACTGTTGGTACGATTCCGGCTCTATGCCGTTCGCGCAGCTGCATTACCCGTTTGAAAACAAGGAGAAATTTGAAAAGACCTTTCCCGCGCAGTTCATTTCCGAGGCCGTGGATCAGACAAGAGGCTGGTTTTATACGCTGCTGGCGATCTCGACGCTTATGTTCGACAAGGCTCCGTTTAAAAACTGTATCGTCCTTGGCCACGTCAACGATAAAAACGGTATAAAGATGAGCAAGCACAAGGGCAACGTCGTGGATCCGTGGTCCGTCCTCGACAAGCAGGGCGCTGACGCGGTAAGATGGTATTTTTATACCAATTCCAGTCCGTGGATACCGTCAAGATTTTACGACGAGGCGGTAAGCGAGGTACAGCGCAAATTCCTGGGCACGCTGTTTAATACCTATTCGTTTTATATCCTGTACGCGGAGATCGATAAATTCGATCCTACGCGTTACAGGCTGGACGACTGCAAGCTTACGCTTATGGACAGATGGATACTTTCTTCTCTCAATTCGCTTGTCGGCTTTGTTGACGATTCGCTTGAAAATTATAAAATTACCGAAAGCGCGCGCGCTATAGCCGATTTTACTGACAGCCTTTCTAATTGGTATGTCCGCCGCTGCCGCGAGCGCTATTGGGGAAGCGAAATGACGGACGATAAAATCGCGGCGTATATGACGCTGTTCACCGTGCTGGAAACTCTTTCCCGTCTGACTGCGCCTTACGTGCCGTTTATCGCGGAGGAGATATATCGCAACATCGTAGTATCCGTTGACAAGGACGCGCCCGAATCCGTGCATTTGGCTTCTTTCCCGAAATGCCGCGCCGAGTATATTGACAAGGCTCTCGAGGCCGGAATGAAGACCGCTGAGGACGCGGCGGTGCTGGGACGTGCGGCGCGTAATCTTTCCGGAATAAAAAACCGTCAGCCTTTGGGCAAAATGATGCTTTGCGGCAGCGGAGCGGACGCGCTCGAGCCGGAGCTTTTATCCGTCATACGCGACGAGCTGAACGTAAAGGAAATCGAATGCGTTACAGATGCAGGCAGCTACGTTTCTTACGAGGTAAAGCCGCAGCTAAAGACGCTTGGCCCTAAATACGGCGCGCGTTTGGGCAAAATAAAACAGTATCTTGCCGCTAACGCCGAAAAGCTTGTAAACGGCTTGAAGGAATCCGATACTTACTCGTTCGATATCGACGGCGAGGAAATTTCCTTGACGCGGGACGACATTTTGATTACGGTTTTAAGCAAGCAGGGTTTTTCCGTGCAGTCTGGCGGCGGAATTACGGTAATTCTCGACACGGAGCTTTCCGACGAGCTGATTGCCGAGGGCTACATGCGCGAAATAGTTTCCAAAGTGCAGACCATGCGCAAGGAGTCGGGCTTCGAGGTCACCGATCACATTCGTCTTTATTACGACGGCGACGCGGAAATCGACGAGGTATTCAATCGCTATATGACGCAGATAAGCGGGGACGTTCTTGCGGACGAGATCGTCGGCAAAAACTTGGACGGAGAAAAGTCCTGGGATATAAACGGCAAAAGCGTAAGGCTTAAGGTCGGCAAGCTATGATTGCGGACAGCTGGAAGGATTACGAGATAATCGCGGCCGGCGGCGGCGAAAAGCTGGAGCGCTGGGGCAGCGTATATCTTCTTCGGCCGGATCCGCAGGCGATTTGGGACGCTCCGTTTAAGCTTAAGGACTATCCTAAGCTAAACGCCCGCTATGTCCGCGCCTCGGACGGCGGCGGCAGATGGGAGACTTACCGCGCTTTTCCGGACGAATGGACGGTGGAATGGCAGCGGCTTAAGTTTCTCATAAAGCCTATGGGGTTTAAGCATACGGGGCTTTTTCCGGAGCAGGCCGTAAATTGGCTTAAAACAAGCGAGCTGTGTAAAAAGCGCGGGGGCCGGCCTGCAGTGCTCAACTTGTTCGGCTACACCGGCGGAGCAAGCGTGGCGCTTGCGGCTGCGGGCGCGTTTGTCACTCACGTGGACGCGGCAAAGGGTATGGTTGACAGGTGCCGTCAAAACGCGGCTTTAAATTCTTTGCCGGCCTACGGAATACGCTATATCGTGGACGACTGTAAAAAATTTGTTCAGCGAGAAATAAAGCGCGGTAAGAAATACAACGCCGTGCTTATGGATCCGCCCAGTTACGGCCGCGGACCCGGCGGAGAAATGTGGAGGCTTGAGGACGGCATTTACGAGCTTGCTATGTTGGTGCGCGAGGTGATCGACAAGCCGCTGTTTTATCTGATAAACAGCTACACGACGGGCTTGCAGCCGACGGTTATAAAAAATATCCTTTCGCTGGTAATGTCGGGCGCGGGAGGAAGCCTTGACGCTTACGAGCTTACTCTGCCCGTAACGGATTGCTCAAAGGGAAAAACGGAGCTGCCCTGCGGCTGCAGCGGCTTGTGGAGCGGCAATGATTAGTAGAGAGGACGCTGATGAACGAAAATAAACTTACGATATTATACGAGGACAATCATCTCATCGTGGTGCTTAAGCCGCAAAACGTTCCCTCTCAGGGCGATTCGACGGGCGATACGGATTTGCTGACCATGGTTAAGGACTATATAAAGACCGCTTACGACAAAAAAGGCGAGGCCTTTGTCGGGCTGGTGCATCGGCTTGACAGACCTACCGGCGGCGTCATGGTTTTTGCAAAAACAAGCAAGGCCGCTCAGAGATTGTCCGAGCAGATACGCGAGGGCAGAGTGGAAAAACGTTATCTTGCCGTAGTAGTGGGGACTCCGCGCGACAGGCAGGCAAGGCTTTCCGATTATCTTTTTAAGGATGAAAAAAACAATACGGTGACGGTTGTTCCCGCCGCCATCGAAGGGGCAAAGCGCGCGGAGCTTGTGTATAAGGTGCTGGAAACCACGCCAAAGCTGTCGCTTGTGGATATAAAGCTGATTACCGGACGGTCGCATCAGGCCAGGGTGCAGCTCCAGCACATAGGCACTCCGATTTTCGGAGACGTGCGTTACGGTGGCGACGCACTTGCCAAGGGGCATAATTTGGCGCTTTGGGCTTACGAGCTTAGGTTTTATCATCCGGTGACAAAGATCCCGATGGTTTTCGTGTCCTATCCGCCCGTAGATAAAACGCCCTGGAAATTTTTTGAAATCGAGCG
Source organism: uncultured Eubacteriales bacterium (assembly GCA_900553005.1). Classification (GTDB taxonomy): domain Bacteria; phylum Bacillota; class Clostridia; order Christensenellales; family Pumilibacteraceae; genus UBA10677. The sequence continues at coordinate 5,342 of USBU01000038.1, forward strand.
GCACATAAGCGTGGTCGCGCCGAGATAAATTAAAAATCCAATCTGTTATAAGGAGAACAAAAATGATAATTTATTCCTGTATCGAAAATCTTTTGCAGTACGCGCAGTCGCATCTGCTGCTTGACGATTTGGACGTGATTTATGTCCGCAACAAGCTGATGACGCAGCTTAAGCTTGAAGACTACGTCCAGTACGAAACGGATGTGGACGCGATCGACGCCATGACCTGCCCTGACGAGGTGCTTGAGCCGATAGTAAATTACGCCGTAGAAAACGGCATTATTTCCGACGGCGAGCGCGAGGAATTCGGGGACAGGATCATGGATATCGTAAGCCTTAAGCCCAGCGAAATCGTGGATATGTTCGACAGTCTGCATTCGACCAGCCCGGCAAAGGCTTTCGATTGGCTTTACGATTACTCCATTAAAAACGATTACGTAAAGCAGAGTAAAATCGCAAAAAACAAGCATTGGGAGGCAAAGGCCACCAAGGGAAAGATAGAAATCACGATCAATCTTTCACGCCCGGAGAAAAACAATAAGGATACCGCCAAGCTTCTCAAGCAGAAGAATTCGTCGTATCCGCCTTGCATGATCTGCCGTGAAAACGAGGGCTACGCCGGACACGGCGTTTATCGTCAGACTTTGCGTACTATTCCCCTGACTTTGGGCAATGAGGAGTGGTTCTGGCAGTTTTCGCCATATTCGTATTTTAATCAGCACGGGATTGCCGTCAATGCCGAGCATACTCCGATGAAGGTCGATACATCTACGGTGGAAAAGCTGCTCGACTTTATCGATTACAATCCTAACTATTTTATCGGCTGCAACGCCGCACTGCCAATTGTAGGCGGCTCGATACTCACTCATGACCATTTTCAGGCCGGACTGAAGCAGCTTCCCATGCACAAAGCGCCTAATCTCAAGCGCTATAAGTCGGCCGAGTATCCCTATATCGATACCTATGTGGTCGATTGGTATAATTCCGTCATACGACTTGAGGGAACAAGTAAAAAGATGATGATTGAGTATGCGGGTAAAATTATCGAGGCATGGAAGGAATACAGCGACGAAAGCGTTGATATCATCGCAAAGACCAACGAGCAGCATAACGCAGTTACGCCTATTGCGCGTAAGTCGTCCGACGGAAAGTACGTTGTGGAGCTTATTCTCCGCAATAACCGCACGTCCGAGCAGTATCCCGACGGAATCTATCACGTTCATCCCGAATACCAGAACATCAAGTCGGAGTCTATTGGGCTTATCGAAGCTATGGGATTGTTTATTCTGCCCGGCAGACTTGACCGTCAGCTTGCCGAGGTCGAAAAATATCTTACGCGCGAGATCAAGTATTCGCGCGCAGCTCTTTCCGACGACATGAAGATTCACGCCGACATGATAGAAAAGCTTATGAAGGAGAATCAGAAGTGCTCCGCCGTCGAGGCCGCGCTGAATGTCAAGGACGAGGTCAATCGCGTTTGCGAGTGTATTCTCGACAATACCGCGGTATTCAAAAAGGACGAAGCGGGCGTTGCCGCCTTCGGTAGATTTTTGGCGACGCTGGGAATTTTAGAGCAGTAAAGAATCAGGCGTCCGGAAAAACGTTTTTGCGGAAACGGTTACGGAATAAAAAGAAAAGGCTGACTGATTTACCGTCAGCCTTTTTTCGTTGTCTTTTTGTCTGTTACGCGCCTTGCAAAGCGTTTGGCAGTTGTCGATGTTTTCCTGACGTCTTATGTGGGTAAGAAATGCTCTGCCTCCGTTTCTTCAAGCTCGTAATGGGTTTTTACTCTTTGCCGGGTTGCGCAGTGCGGCAAATTCCTTTTTGCGTTAGTAGGTCTGTTTGTTTTTTTTGTCGTCGAACGAGCGAATATTCAGATGTTTTCATTTCCCGAAAGCAGTTATGTCCGGCCGTCCGTTTATATATTGTCCGATATTTGAGCAAGATTTTTTCCGGTTTTTACTCCGATAAAAGAATATGCGCCTAACAGACCGCTTTTTGTAATTATTACTTTTTCGCTTTACAATTTTGCGTTTCGGTAGTATAATATTATCAAAATTCAGGAGGATTTTGATTTATGGATAAAAAAGTTTCAGCGCTTATTAACGATCAGATAAACAAGGAGTTTTATTCGGCGTATCTTTATCTCGATTTCGCCAATTATTTCGAGCGCCGCGGTCTTGCGGGTTTTGCAAACTGGTACACGGTGCAGGCTCAGGAGGAGCGCGATCATGCAATGCTGATGTACCGCTTTCTTTTGAATAATGACGAACGGGTTACCTTCGGCGCGGTTGCGGCTCCCGATAAAAGCCTTGATTCCGACATCGCGGTTTTGAAAGCGGGGCTTGAACACGAAAAATACGTTACTTCGCTTATCAACGATATTTATGCGGCCGCTTATTCGGTCAAGGATTTCCGCACTATGCAGTTTTTGGACTGGTTCGTAAAGGAGCAGGGCGAGGAAGAAAAGAACGCAACGGATATGATAACCAAAATGGAGCTGTTCGGCACGGACGCAAAAGGCCTTTACATGCTGGATAACGAGCTTAAGGCGCGCGTTTATGCGGCTCCTTCGCTGGTGCTTTGACAGTACGATATTCCCGTCTCGGGAAAATTATGAAAACCGGAGAATAAAGTTTTCCGGTTTTATATTTTTTCGAGCTTAAAAATTTCAATCGGAGATAGGTTTTCCTTATGGATAATATCACCGAGGCGATAGACGCTCTTACGCTCAAGCCTCTCAAATCTACAAGCTTTCAGCGGATACAGATTCTGTCCGAACTTAAAAATAAGTATGCCGATATGCCACAGCCGCTGCGTTTCGGCGCGGTTATGTACGAGCTTTTGGATCGAGTGGACGTGCCCGTTTGCGACTGCGATCTAATAGCCGGCAGATGTCCGGATAAGACGCTTGACGACGGCGAGGAGGAATTATACGGACAGTTTACCGCCGATGAAAGAAATTTGTATAAAACGACCGTTTTCGACACGGGGCACTGTACGCTCGATTGGGAGGCTGTCTCTTATACACATCTCCGAGCCC
>USBU01000039.1 GCA_900553005.1 uncultured Eubacteriales bacterium
GCCATAAGCTCCGCCGCATTTTTGGCGTTCATGCTGCCGCCGTATTGAATGCGGACACGATTTGCCGCCGCGCGTCCGTATTTTCTCGACAGCGTTTTGCGGATAAATTTAATAGTTTCGTTCGCTTGCTCGCTGGTTGCGGTTTTACCCGTGCCGATAGCCCAGACAGGCTCGTAAGCGACAACCGTCTTCTTTGCGTCCTCGGCTGAAATACCCTCGAAAGCTCCTTCTATCTGCGCAAAAAGCACCTTTTCCGTCATGCCGCCCTCGCGCTCGTCAAGAGTCTCCCCGACGCACACAATGGGCTTAAGACCGTTTTTAAGCGCCTGAACGGTACGCTTGTTGACGGTCTCGTCAGTCTCGCCGAAATACTGACGTCGCTCGCTGTGCCCTATAACGACATATTCGGCGCCGGCTTCCAGCAGCATGGCCGCGCTGATTTCGCCAGTAAACGCGCCCTTATCCGCCCAGGAGACGTTTTGAGCGCCCACGCGGATCTTGCTGCCCTTTACAAGCTTTTTAACCCTTTCTATATCGGTAAAGGGTACGCAAACCACAACGTCCACGCCCTTAACGTCCTTTATAAGCGGCTTGAGCTCGCTTAGCAGCGTTTCCGCTTCCGCCTTTGTGTTGTTCATCTTCCAGTTGCCTGCGATTATAGGCTTTCTCATAATGTATATAACTCCTTTTGATATTTCTGTTTTTTGACTGCGGCTTCCGTTATTTTCGTCCGCACCCGAATAATTATAAACGATTCGGCGGCTTTAAGCAAGCGAATAACGCTAAAAACACGTCTTATCGTTTTTTTTCATAACGTTTTAAGTTAATTCCCGGCCTTAAAAGTTCATAAATAAAATACCGAGCTTTGAGGCGAACAACGATAAACATTGAAAATTAAGCTACGGCGCTACGGCCGCGCCTGCGCCTTTACGTTTCTGAAACCTGTTTGCTTTTTAAGCCCGCATTAAGTAACCGAATCCAAAAACAAAGCAATATAAAAACAAACGACCGGAAGCTTTTTTCGCGTCCGGTCGGTTTTATTGTTTAAATTATGCGTTTTATTTCTCGAAGTTCTGCCTGATATACTCGTACACAACAACGCCCGCCGCAACCGACGCGTTGAGTGAATTGACCTTTCCGCGGACGGGAAGAGCAACAACGCCGTCGCATTTCTGCTTGGTAAGACGCTTCACTCCGCTGCCCTCGCCGCCTATCACAAACGCCGCGGCTCCGGTCAGTTTTGTCTTATAAATATCGCTTCCGTCCATGTCTGCGGCATAAACCCAAACGCCCTTTTCCTTAAGCTCGTCTATCGCGTCGTTTATATTGGTCACCTTTGCCACGCGTATATGCGCCGCCGCTCCCGACGATACCTTGACGACCGTATCGTTTACAGATACGCTGCGATGCCGCGGAATAACCACGCCGTGCGCTCCGCCGCACTCGGCTACTCGCAATATGCTGCCGAGATTATGCGGATCCTCCACACCGTCAAGAATCAGAATAAAAGGAGGTTCTCCCTTTTCCTCGGCATAGGAAAGAATATCGTCCAGCTCGCAGTATTTAAAATCTGTAACCTCGGCGATAAAGCCCTGATGCCTTTTTCCGCCGGACTCGCGGTCCAGCACTTCCTTGTCGTAAAAGAAAACCTTGATTCCGCGGGATTTTGCCTCGTTGATAATACGCTGAGCGCCCGCGTCCTTCTGATCGCGCGCCGCAACCAATCTGTCTATCGTCGTGCCGGCTTTTATAGCTTCGGCAACGGCGTTACGTCCTAAAATCTTCATATCGTCATCCTTATAAAAAATATTTTCAGTCCGCAAAAAAATCAAGCGGGTTTTCGTTTAAATACGTATTGAAAGTAAAAGTGTAACCGTTATCGGTAACGGGTGCGGAAGTATAAACGACCTTCCAGCCCGCCGAATCGAGATTTTCAAAAAAAACCTCCGCGCCGCCGTCGGAGTCGACCTTGGTCACGTAAACCTCGCGGCAGTACGGCAGCATGGTGCGGTAAAACATAGCGCCGCCGATCACGAAAATTTCTCCGTCAGCATATTTTCGCATTTCTTTCTTAAGCTCGTTCAGCGAATCCGCAACGAAACAGTCACCGCGTTTTTCTCCGCCCGGCCAAAGCACAAGGTTTACCCGATTGGGCAGCGGCCGGCCGCCCGGAAACGATTTCAAAGTGTTGCTGCCCATTGCCACGACGCGTCCCGAGGTCGCAGCCTTAAAAAACTTCATATCCTCGGGAATATGAAACAGCAGATCGTTGTTTTTGCCAATGCCCCAGTTTTTATCAACGGCAACGATCGCCTTTATCATACGGCCACCTCTATCTTTTTGCCCATGGGCGTATATTTATAATCGACAAGCTCGAAATCATCCACCTTAAAATCGTAAAAATCAGTGACGTCGCGCTTCAATACAAGCTTGGGCGCGGGATATTTTTCCCGATCGAACAGCTCCTCGCAAAGAGGAATATGCCGATCGTAAACATGCGCGTCGGCAATAACGTGCACAAGCTCTCCCGGCTTAAAGCCGCAAACCTTGGCAAGCATGATCACCAGCATGGAATATTGCACCACATTCCAGTTGTTGGCGGTAAGCATATCCTGCGATCGCTGATTGAGAATAGCGTTTAATCTGTCCCCGGTCACGTTGAATGTAACCGAATATGCGCACGGATACAGATTCATTTCGTGCAAATCGGCATGAACGTAAATATTGGTCATGATACGGCGCGACCACGGATTGTTTTTCAAATCGTAAATTACCCTGTCAACCTGGTCGAACATTCCTTCTTTGTACCTGTGTTTAACGCCGAGCTGATAACCGTAAGCCTTGCCTATCGAGCCGGTCTCGTCCGCCCACGAATCCCAGATATGCGAATTTAACTCCTTGACGTTGTTGCTTTTTTTCTGCCAAATCCACAACAGCTCGTCCAGCGCGCTGGCAAAATTCGTCTTGCGGACCGTTATAACGGGAAATTCCCCGCTAAGGTCATAGCGGTTAATAATTCCGAATTTCTTTTTTGTGTGCGCGGGAGTGCCGTCCTCCCAGTGCGGCCGCACGGGCGCCCCCTCGTCCGACAAGCCGTTGTCGATAATTTCGCGCAGGTTGCTTAAAAAAATCTCGTCAGCTCTGCTCATTTAATCGTTACCTCCCGTTTCCATTATATCGACGCAGCGCTTCATCAACTCATCAAGCCGCTCGATTTGTCCGGTTACGCGTAAAAAACCGAAAACGCCCTCAAGCGCCGTAGCTTTTTTATAATCGCTCAGCCCAGCGTTTTTCGCCTTGGAAGTATTATGGCTGTTGCGGCTTCTTCTTGCGATTTCGCTTTCCTCATCCGTAAACGACGGGCTAAGCGCGTCAAGCATCCTGGCCTGTGCGGCAGCGCAGACCAGCTTGCTTGCAAGTCTGTGCAGATATCCGGATTTACCATCATGCTCGTTTATTAGCCTTTCTCTTACGTATAGCGTAAACACCGCGTCGCCCACAAATGCCAAGGACAGCGGATTAAGCTGTATTGCATACTTTGCTTCCATACCTTATGATTATATCATATCGCGGCCGAAATAACAACGAAATTTAACGGATTTACAAAAGCCGTTTATTTTAAAGATATTTATCCGACTGCGCGCAGACATTAGTAAGATTCTTTTTTTGTAACCGGCAGCCGAGTCCAGGCTGCGGAAAAAAAATGCGCTGTCCAAGCCCGATCAAACGTCAGATAAAGCAAAAAATCAATAAAAACGAACAAATCAATAAAAAAACAAAACGTTTTGCCGTTGCATTAGCTGCGTTATTATGCTATTCTATAAGCGTCCGATCAGCTTAAGTCGGACGAGTACTGTCTGCGATACGCCAGCGGCGAAAATCCCGTATATTTTTTGAACATTTCGCTGAAGCGCTCTATCGAGGCGAAGCCAACCGAATACGCTACCTCGGTAACGGTAAGACCGGTTCTGCCGGTAAGCAGCTTTTCCGCCTTGGAAATACGGTATTTCGTCAGATAGTTGTACGGCGACGCCCCCATAGCGGCGGAAAACACAGTGGAAAAGTGAGCGCGGCTCATTCCAAGCTCCTTGGCAAGCCAGGTTATATCGAAAGGCCGGAAATAATTGTTTTCGATAAACTTAACGGCGCTTTTGACGATATCGGGACGCGGCTGCTTATCCCTGGTGCGGGAGGCGTAAAGACTGCCCAGAAACCGGTAAAGAATACCAGTAAGTCTGAAAAGCACTTCCATGTTGTCCGTACCAGTCTTAAGTATCCCCTCCAGCTCGTATATAAATTCGGGATCTACGTCGAAAACGCAGTCGCTTCCTCCCACGGCCTTGTCCGAAAGCGCTGCGGCGCCTCTGCCTTTAAAACCGAGCCATACGTAATACCACGGCTCCTCATCGTCGGCGGAATAAACGTGCAGCGTATTGGGCCGTATGAAAAAGGCTTTGTTTTTATCCAGCGCATAGGTGCTTCCGGCAGCGGTAAAAGTGCCTTTGCCGGATACTATGAGATGAAACAAGTAATAGTTTCTGACCGTTGGGCCGTAAGTATGACCGGGATTGCACCGCTCGAAACCGGCGTCGCAGATTTCGATTTCGCTGCTGACGGTGTCATTTCCCAAAAAAACATATCCGAAGGATTTTCTTGTATCATCGTCCATAATCAAAAAACCTCTTAACCCGGTTTTGCGCGGCGGTTTTACCGCTCGGAAACAATATAACAAATTATTAAAAAATTGTCAATTCTAAGGAGGACAACTGAAAAAATGAAAATCACATTCTTGGGAGCGGGTTCAACCGTATTTGCACGAAACGTGCTGGGCGACTGTCTGTTAAGCGATCTTAAAGACTACGAAATAGCTCTTTACGACATCGACGAACACAGACTTAACGAATCCTACGTTATAATAACCGCAATGCGCGACAAATATAACAAAAGCGTCGCTGTCAACAAATACACCGATCCCAAAAAGGCTTTTAAGGGCGCAAATTACATAATAAACGCCATTCAGGTCGGCGGCTATAAGCCCTGCACCGTAACGGACTTTGAGATTCCCAAAAAATACGGCTTAAAGCAGACGATTGCCGACACCTTGGGAATCGGCGGCATCTTCCGCGCGCTACGCACCATTCCCGTAATGAAAAATTACGCAAACATCATGGAAGAAGTCTGCCCGGACGTCTTGTTCCTGAATTACACCAATCCCATGTCCATGCTTTCAGGCTACATGCAGCGTTACACCGGCGTTAAAACCGTCGGACTTTGCCACAGCGTACAGGTCTGCGTACCCGATTTAGCCAAAAATCTGGAAATGCCCGAACTGAACGACGCCAAGTGGAAAATAGCCGGCATCAATCATATGGCATGGCTGCTTGAGCTGACCGACAAGAACGGTAAAGACCTTTACCCCGCGTTAAAAAAGAAATTTAACGAAGTAAGGCCCAAGCACGACCTGGTCCGTCTGGACATGATGAATCACTTTGGTTACTACAACACCGAGAGCAGCGAGCACACCGCGGAATACCACCCCTACTATATCAAGGATAAGTATCCGGAGTTTATCGAAAAATACAATATTCCCCTTGACGAATATCCGCGCCGCTGCGTCAACCAGATCGCCGGCTGGGAAAAAGAACGCGATTCCATACTTAACGGAGGCAACGTGGAGCATACCCGTTCACGCGAGTACGGCTCGCGCATCATCGAGGCTTGCGAAACCGACGTACCCTTCCGCATCCACGGCAACGTGCTAAACACCGGTCTTATCGAAAACCTGCCGCCCGAGGCGTGCGTCGAGGTGCCCATCATGATCGACAGCAACGGCCTGAATCCCTGCCACGTAGGCCGTCTGCCCGAACAGCTTGCCGCGCTTAACCGCACCAACATCAACGTTCAGCTGATGACGATACAGGCTGCCAACACCCTGAAAAAGGAAGACGTTTACATGGCCGCCTACCTCGATCCCCATACAAAAGCGGAGCTTTCGCTGGACGACATAAAGGCTATGTGCGACGATCTTTTCGAGGCGCACGGCGATTGGCTGCCCAAATACAACTAAACGGCTAGGCGCTAAGTCAGAATATAAATACCGGCAAACAATGCGCTATTCCCATAGGAGCTAATAAAAAGAGCGAAGATTTTAAAATCTTCGCTCTTTTTAATTGCCTGATAAATTGTAATTTATCAATAGTTTTATAATCGTCCGTTATCGTTCCATTCGCCGTACATAATACCCTTCTTTGTATTCTCGATAAATTTCTGCAATCTGCTATCAAATAAATCGGGTTGTTTTTTCTTTATTTGAATTGTGTCTATGCGTACCCGTTGATACAATGGCGGAAAATTATTAAAGTTTTGCCATACTGTTTTATCTGCTTTTAACGCCGTCAGTATCTCACTATCTATTACAAAACCATTTGCAGACATATCGGGCAAAACGGCGCGTCCTGCTTCCGTCATAAATCCTAATTTCTCAAGTCGTCTACAACGCTCTTTATTGAGTTCCGACCACAAACTTTTTTCTTTCTAGGCGCTAATTTTTGAACGGTGATTCCGTTTTCAAGCGTTTTGGTAGTACTATCTATCCAACCAAAACACATTGCTTCCTCAACTGCGTCTATATACCAAAACGTATTATCGTTTTGCGGTCTGCCGCGCTTTACAATTACCCAACATTCGTTTTCTTTATCATAATTTTCCGTAAGCCAAACACGCAATTCATTTCGATTTTTTGCCGTTAAAAGATTTTTTGGTTGCATTGTAACTCCGTTAAATTACTGTCTGTCTTTGATAATATTATACAGTGAACTAACTTAAAAGTAAAATAAAAAAGCGCACATGCCTTGCTTGCAAGGTATAATGCGCTATACTTCACTTATATTCTGTGGCAAAAATTCCCTATATGAACCGACGTAAGCCGCCGGTTTTTTTATTCGCTTTGTTAAATACGGATACTCCGCCCGAAAAAAAATATCGTCGTCACCAAAGTTAAACCGCATATGGTCTTGTATCGGAATACTAAGATGAAATAGTTATAATACATTTATGCCTCTTACCCTGTTATGGCCGGACCGTTTACATTGACGGCCGTCGGACTCGGCCAAAGCGTTTATAATTTTAACGTCGGCTTTCAGTAAAAATAAAACCGCCGCATTGTCCGCGACGGTCATTTCATTTATAGTAAAAGCGTCCTAAACCGGCTTATATTTGCGGGTTAGATCTTAACAACGATCTATCCTCGGTTTTTTCCACGGAAAGCATGCGCATGGAATTGAGCACCGCGATAACCGTTACGCCGACGTCGGCGAAAATCGCCAGCCACATATCCGCAAAGCCGACCGCGCTTAATAAAAGCACCGCAATCTTGACGGCCAAAGCGAAAATTATATTTTCCCGCACGATACGCATTGTTTTGCCGGCTATACGCTTAGCCTTGGGCAGCGCGGAGAGACTGTCATGCATAAGGACTATATCAGCCGCTTCGATAGCGGAATCGCTGCCTATGCCGCCCATCGCCACACCCAAATCTGCGCGCATGAGTACCGGAGCGTCGTTGATGCCGTCGCCGACAAACGCAGTTTTATTTTTACGCCCCAGATATTTTTCCGTTTCCGCAACCTTATCCGCAGGTAAAAGACCTGCTTTATATTCGTCTATTCCCGCAGCTTCCGCCAGCGCGGCGGCAGCGGCCTCGTTATCTCCGGTAAGCATTACCGTATTGATCTTCATTGCCTTAAGGCTTGCAATCGCAGCCGCGGAATCCTCCTTTATTTCGTCGCCTATTACGATTGCGCCAAGGTATTTGCCGTCCCTTGCGACATACACTACCGTCCCGGGCTCGGACGGACGCTCCGCCTCGATTCCGGCCTCTTCCATAAGTCTTTTATTTCCGGCAAGAATTACGCTGCCGTCCTTTTCTGCCGATACGCCAAGCCCGGCAAGCTCCGTAATCATCCAGCCGGTATTGTCCGCGCGGCAAGCGCTTTCTATCGAGCGCGCTATCGGGTGCGTGGATCTGCTTTCGGCAACGGCGGCCGCGGCAAGTATCTCATCGCGCCTGTCCGCCGGAATTACCGCCTTTACCGAAAAGCTGCCTTTGGTAATCGTTCCGGTTTTATCCATGAGCACGGTATCGGTCTTTTCGAGTATTTCCAGACAGTTGCCGCCTTTTATCAGTATCCCGGCCTTGGATGCCCCGCCTATTGCGCCGAAAAACGACAGCGGTACGCTTATCACAAGCGCGCACGGGCAGGAAACTACCAAAAACGTAAGCGCTCTATATACCCAGTCCTGTCTCTTATACACATCTGACGCTGCCGACGACTTAATAG
>USBU01000040.1 GCA_900553005.1 uncultured Eubacteriales bacterium
AATACGTTTAACAAAAGCGCTTAAAAAGTGTTATAATACGGATATGACTACAAAGGATATGAGCAAAGGAAACACTCTTCGTGTTTTGATACTTTTTACACTGCCGATGATACTGTCGGTCAGCTTTCAGCAGCTTTATAATATAGCCGACAGTGTGATAGCAGGAAATATGCTAGGCAAGGATGCGTTGGCGGCTGTAAGCGCGTCATATCCTATAACTATGATATTTATGGCCGTAGGCACGGGCTTAAGCGTCGGCTGCTCGGTAGTGACAAGCCGCATATACGGAGAAAAGGACTATAACAAACTCAAGAGCGCGGTGTCGACTGCGTTTATTTCATTTGCGCTGATTGCGGTTATCTGTACCGCAATCGGTTATTTTATTTCAGAGCCGATTCTCAGGCTTATGTCAACCCCCGAAGAAATACTTAAGGATTCAGCTGAATACCTGCAAATATATATGTTCGGGCTTGTTTTTATATTTCTGTATAATTCATGCAGCGCAACCTTTCAGGCTTTGGGTAATTCCAATACGCCGCTGTTTTTTCTTATTTTTTCCACGGTATTTGACATAATATTGGATATAATATTTATTCGTTTTTTTAATATGGGAGTATGGGGATTATCGCTGGCAACGGTTATTGCGCAGGCGATTGCGTGCGTGCTGTCGGTAATCACACTGGCTTACGTTTTGACTAATATCGGTGAAGAGACGAATGAGAAACGCTCTTTCGGCTTTAAAGCGGTAAAAACGGTACGTTCTCTTACCGTTTTTTTCTTCGGCCGCAAGCCGTACAGACGTTTGGATAAAACTGTTTTCAAGGAAGTAATGATTATCGGCGTTCCAAGCGTGATTCAGTCCTCTACGGTGTCCATAGGGCAGCTTCTTGTGCAGAATCTTGTAAACGGGTACGGAACGGACGTGGTTGCGGGTTACGGCGCAGCAATAAAAATACAGACGTTTTGCATTCAGCTTCTTGTAACGGTAGGAAATGCGCTTTCTATATTTGTTTCTCAGAATATAGGTGCGGGAAAGCCTGAACGGATAAAGAAAGGCGTTCGGGCAGGTATGGGAATGATCTCCGTTTTGGCCGTCGTTTTGGTGCCTCTCGTAATGGCGCTTGCCTCTCCGTTAGTGGCTCTGTTTGTAGACGGAGAATCCACCGAATCAGTAATCAGCATAGGCCGCGGAATGATGATGATCGTTACTCCGTTTTATTTTGTGGTAATCGTAAAATTTATAAGCGACGCCATACTTAAGGGCTCCGGTTCGATGCCGGGATTTATAGCGTCCACCATGGTTGATTTGGTGTTGAGAGTAGCGTTTGCTTATATATTTGCGTATATAATGGATTCTTACTTAGGAATCTGGTGGAGTTGGCCTTTGGGCTGGGGCGCCGGCGTTGTGGTAAGCCTTGCGTTTTATTTCTTCGGGGGATGGCGAAAACGCGCGTTTTTACCTGGCAATCATATTGATACTTCTCCGAACTCCTTGTCGCAGGGAAATCTTGCTTGCTGCGAGGAAGAGTCGGATGCCGCCGCTTTGGAAGAAAGCGTTTTATCCGACGACGGCGAGCTGCGCGGGTAAAGTCGATTGGAGTCAAATTAATCCGAATAGCGAATTATATTTTTTTCCGTCGTTGTTTATGTCTTTATTGCATGAAATCTTATTTAGAATAACCGTTAGTCTTTCCTTGAAACAAAGACGCACCCTTTGCGGGTGCGTCTTTGTTTCAAGGAAAGGATTTTATAAGAAATGCGGCTGTTGCCGCAGGACTTAGCGAGTAGATCCGTCGTAAAACTTTTACGGATAATCTTTCGATCGGATCTTTTTATCGGCGTCGGTCTTTTTGTCGTCAGCCGGATGACAGCCCTTGCAATGAGAGCAGTCGCCGGAGCAGCAGCCTTTGCCGCTTTTTTTCTTTCTGACGTTGTATATTACGGTGAATATTACCAGCGCTGCGGCGAGAATTGCCGCGATTATACCGATTATTTGTTCCATAAATTAACCTCTTTTATTATAAAGCCGGATCCGGGCCGAGGGAGGAGAACAACCATGAATCCCTCAGGCCCGTCCGATCCGAATGGTATGCGCCTTAAACCGGGATACGGATATAAGGCGAAGCTTTGACGCACAGGTTATTCCTGTCTTGACTTGGAGGCGCCGGCGGTCTTACGTTTTATTATCGCTTTTACCGATAGAAATATAATAAGCGCCGCAATCAGACACAGGAAGGTAATTCCGACCCACGGGAAGTAGAAGCATACGAATATCAGCGCGCTTACTATATATGCGGTAGCCATCCAATATCCTATGGCAAACCATAATTTCTTTTTTGAGCGGAATTCGCCGCTGGCTGCTCCGACCGCCGCCATGCAGGGCACGGACAAAAGGTTGAATGCCATAAACGCCAGCGCCGCGGGATAACCGCCTGCCATGGAGGCGATAAACGTTCCGAATGCGGTAGAGGCAAGCTCGCCCGTTTCGATATCCAGCGCGTCGTCAACTCCGGCAAAGGTGCCCAGCGTAGCGACTACCATTTCTTTTGCTATTAGTCCGGTAAAGGCCGCTACTACAAACATCCAGCCGTTTTCGCCCATGCCGAAGCCGAGAGGAACGAATAGCCAGCTGAACACCTTTGCTATACGTCCGAGTATGCTGTCGCCTTGATCGACCATTCCGTTCCAGAAATCGAAATCGAAATTGGTAAGGAACCAAATCACCACTATAGAGCCGGCGATTATGGTAGCCGCGCGCACTATATAATGCTTAAGTTTTTCCCAAAGGTGGAGCATGGTGTTTTTGAATTGGGGCAGATGATAGGCCGGCAGCTCCATAATAAACGGTGCGGTCGCGCCTTTCAGCGCTGTTTTTTTGAGAAGAATGGAGCTTAATACGGCAACCGCAATTCCCAGAAAATACATTGAAAATACTATCAGGTCGCCGTGAGAGCCGTTAAACAGCACCGCGGCAAACGCGCCCCAAATGGGCAGCTTTGCTCCGCAGGAGAAAAACGGCGCCAGAATTATGGCCATACGGCGTTCCTTTTCGTTTTCCAGCGTGCGTGTAGCCATGATTCCCGGTACCGCGCAGCCGAAGCACATGAGAAGAGGCATAAAAGCTTTTCCCGAAAGTCCGAACTTTCTGAAGGCTCTGTCCATAATAAACGCGACACGCGCCATATAGCCGGTATCTTCAAGTATGGAAAGGAAAAGAAACAGCAAAAGTATTTGAGGAATAAAGCTGAGCACGGAAAACAGTCCTCCGCAAAGACCGTCAACGACAAGGCCCGTGTACCAGGTGCCCTCGGGCATTGCTCCCGAAATGAGTTCAGTAAGCGTATCGGTCCCCAGCGTTACAAGGCTTTGCAGAATAACGCCCGGCGAATTTATCGCACCGTTTCCGAATATATCGTTGAATACGGTCGGATTTTCCGCTTCCGGTATTGCGCCCATAGCGCCCAGATATAAGAGATCTTCTCCGAAGGTAAGATGAAAAACGCCGAACATTATCAAAAGAAACAGCGGTATTCCCCATATTCGGTGGGTGAGCACTTTGTCGGCCTTATCCGAGCGCGTAAGTTTTTCCGACGATTTTTTTCTGCCGGATAATACGCTGCCGATAAAACCGCCTATGTACTTATATCTCAGATCCGCTACCATTCCCTCAAAATCGCCTTCAAACTCGTTGTCGATTTTACTTCTTAAAGCGGAAAGCTTTTCAAGTATTTCCGGTTGGGCGGCGCGTTCTACCTCGTCGTTTTCAACGGCCTTAACAGCGTGAAAGACTGGATTGCTAATCCCGTCGGACGCATATTCCTCCGCGGCGTTTAGATACAGCTCTTTTAAATAGCTGTTTTCTATCGGGGAAAAAGCTTTGCGCTTTGTGCCCGCAAGCTGCGCCGCAGAACTCATAAGTTCTTTTATTCCGGTTTTTTTCAGCGCGCTTATCGGGACAACGGGGACTCCAAGGTTGGAGGAGAGGACCTCGCAGTTTATCGATATGCCGTTTTTAACGGCGACGTCGATCATATTAAGCGCAATGACGATGGGAATATCCGTTTCCAGCAGCTGGGTTGTCAAATAGAGATTGCGTTCAAGATTTGTGGCGTCTACGATATTTATTATCGCGTCCGGCTTTTCTTCAAGTATTACGTTTCTCGACACCACCTCTTCCGGAGAGTATGGAGACAGCGAATATATTCCGGGAAGGTCGATGACGGTTATTTTTTCTCCGCCGATTTTATATACGCCTTCGCGCTTTTCAACAGTCACTCCGGGGTAATTTCCTACGTGAGCCGTGCTTCCGGTAAGCAGATTGAACAGCGTCGTTTTGCCGCTGTTGGGATTTCCGGCCAATGCTATTCTCATGCTTCCACCTCCGCAAGAACCGCGGCCGCCTCGGCCTTTCTAAGCGTCAGCTCGTATCCTCTGAGAGTAATCTCTATCGGATCTCCAAGCGGAGCCGCCTTTCTTAGTATCAGCTCGGCTCCGGGAGTTATTCCCATGTCAAGCAGCCTGCGTCTGACGGCTCCCTCGGCGTACAGACGTTTAACTTTGCCTTTTTCGCCTTTTCCGAATTTATCCAAGGTTTTTTCCATTTCAGCTCTCCTCGTCGACCAGAATTTTCATTGCAAGCGAGCGATTAAGCGCAAGCCGGCCGTCCATTACCTTTACGATGCAATCGCCGCCGGACGCGGAAAGCAAAGTCAGCCTTCGTCCGACCGTAAGCCCCAGATTATTCAAATGCTTTCCGGTCTTTTCGTCGGCGTTGATGCGTACAATTTTCAAGCTCTTTTCAAAGGGAGCAAACGCAAGTGACATAATTTATTTTTCTCCTTTAAGCGCAAAGCGTGTATAAGCAGCTGCCGCGCTTTAATGTTAATTGCAATTAACATTCTACACGTTATATTTATGCTTGTCAAGCAAATTGTTAACCTGATTTAACAAAATTTTTTATCTTGAGCTGTAAATTTATTCCTGATGCAACGCGTCGCGCGATTGTCGATAAACTAGCGGGGGGCGACGGCATATGCAAGCAGAGCTATAGAAGTCGGAAGCGCTCATACCGTCGGTTTTTATTTGCGCGGAGTGCGATAATGTGATATAATAAATCAAAACGGGTTTTAACGGCGCAGGATTTTAATATACTCGGCAGGCGGATATAAAGACAGTTGCAAACGGCGGAAAAGCCGTAAATAGGATTTATCGGAGAAAAAATATTTTATGAATATTACAATGTCGGGAGAGGATTATCTGGAGGCGATTTACGTTTTGGGCAGCGGAGGAGAGGTTAAGTCAACAGATGTTGCCGCCATGCTTCGCGTGTCGCGTCCGGCAGTCAACAGGGCTATGGCGGAACTTAATTTAAAGGGGCTGATTGACAAGCGCTCTTACGGAAAAATTACTCTTACCGCCGAGGGCCTTCGTCAGGCGAAAAACGTTTATTCCAGACATTTGCTTTTGCACGATTTTCTCGTGTCTATCGGAGTTTCGGAAGGCACTGCGGCGCTTGATTGCTGTAAAATCGAGCATTTCGTGTCGGAGGAAACGGTAAGCAAGCTCTCCGATTTTATGGAGCAGCGTAAAAAATGAAAAAGCTTGCGGAAATGACTCTTGAGGAGCTTTGGCATCTTTTTCCCATACGGCTGGAGGAGTACAATGCCGACTATCCGGCATTATATAAGGCAGAAAGCGCAGCCGTAGAGGCGGCAGTCGGCAGTGAAAACATATTCCGCATTTCGCATATCGGCAGTACTTCTGTTTACGGACTTAAGGCAAAACCTATCATAGATATTCTTCTGGAGGTGGTTACCGCGGCGGCGCTGGAAAATGCGGCGCATGATTTGCCGGATTACGGATGGATCGTTATGAACGAGATAAAAGCTGCCGGCAGGATTTCTCTGGTAAAGGGATATACCGAGTCCGGTTTTGCCGATAAGGTTTTCCATCTGCACATCAGACTGCCAGGCGATTGCGACGAGCTTTATTTCCGCGACTATCTAAGAGTACATCACGATGTCGCCGACGCATATGCTGCGCTTAAAACCTCGCTTGCGGAAAAGCATCGCTTTAACCGTGACGCTTATACGGATGCTAAAACCGATTTCGTGAAGGCTGCGGTTGCCGAGGCAAAGCGGGAGTTCGGTCTTAAATATCGTCCGTGACGGGTTTGGTCCATACGGTGCGGAGTCATGTTGTTTATATATATATTTAATGTAATAAAGTATTAAAATCCTGATTAAAATCGGTGCGAAAATATACAGGCGCGGTTAGGGACTGAAAATAACTGTTACGGACAATCGGTGCAGCCGCAAATTAAAAAGCGATATGATCGCAAAGGCTCATATCGCTTTTTAAAACGGCTGATTTTTTATGCGTTTTTGTTCTGAGGTATATCTATCAGGCTGTCAAAGCCTCTTTGCAGGTCTTCGTCTGTGGGAATATAGTCGCTCATTTTACCGTCGTGATATGCGGTGTATGCCGCCATATCGAAGTAACCCGTGCCCGTAAGACCGAACAGGATCGTTTTCTTTTCGCCGGTCTCCTTGCATTTAAGCGCCTCGTCGATAGCTACGCGTATAGCGTGCGCGGATTCCGGCGCCGGAAGTATGCCTTCGCAGCGAGCAAACTGTGTTGCCGCATCAAAAACCGAGGTTTGTTCCACCGCGCGCGCTTCCAAATATCCGTCGCGGTAAAGCTTTGATATTATCGGGCTCATTCCGTGATATCTCAGTCCTCCCGAATGATTCGGAGACGGTATAAAGCCGCATCCGAGAGTATACATGCGCATCAGCGGAGTAGTCCGCCCCGTGTCGCCGTAATCGTACACATATTTGCCCCTGGTCATAGAAGGACATGAGGCCGGTTCCACGGCAATGAATTCAATGTCGGATTTGCCGTTGATTTTATCGGCCATAAACGGCGCTATAAGCCCTCCTAAATTTGATCCGCCTCCAGCGCAGCCTATGATAATATCCGGTTTGATGCCGTACTTGTCCATTGCCGTCTTACATTCCATGCCTATTACGGATTGATGCAGCAAAACGTGATCAAGCACGGAGCCAAGCACGTATCTGCACTTATCCTTGCTCAGCGCAACCTCAATGGCTTCGGATATTGCGCAGCCCAGCGAACCGCCGGTATCGGGGTGTTCGGCCAGTATTTTTCTTCCGACCTCAGTCGTATCGGAGGGCGACGGAATGACGTTTGCGCCGTAGGTCTGCATTACGGCCTTGCGGTAAGGCTTTTGCTGGCTGCTGACCTTTACCATATAAACGTTCAGTTCCAAGCCGTAGAAGGCGCATGCCATGGACAGCGCCGTTCCCCATTGTCCCGCGCCCGTCTCTGTGGTAAGCGAGGTCAGTCCCTCCTGCTTTGCGTAGTAGGCCTGCGCGACCGCGGAATTAAGCTTATGAGATCCGGAGGTATTGTTTCCCTCAAATTTGTAGTAGATTTCAGCCGGAGTATCCAGCATTCTTTCTAAAAAATACGCCCTTGTCAGAGAGGATGGTCTGTAAGCTTTATAAAACTCGCGTATGCCCTCGGGAATTTCTATGAATCTGTCGGTTTGATTAAGCTCCTGCGCTACAAGCTCCTTGCAGAAAACGCGGTTCAGCTCCTCTGCAGTGCAGGGCTTAAGCGTTGCCGGGTTAAGAAAAGGCTCGTGCTGCTCCTTCATATCGGCGCGGAGATTGTACCAATATTTAGGCAGCTCGTCCTCGGACAGGTAAATTTTTGTAGGGATTTTTTTTGTTGCCATAATAATTGTCTCCTTTTTATTTAATTTTTTGTGTAAAAAAACACGGCGGAAACCGTCTTTGGGACGAATTTCAACCGTGTTGCCACCCAATTTTATCGCTGCTAAGGCAGCGACCTCATTATCCGATACCATCATATCGGTTTCCGGTAACGGGGAAAGACCGTCGGAAACTACTTAACGCCAACTCCGGCGCGTTCGTCGCCGCCCTCGGTAATCCATTCGCCGCCGCAGTTACGTCCTCTTACACCGTCCGAGAACTCTCTTTGCAAACGATGCGCCGGTTACTATTTTACCTCTCAAGTTTATTTATATGCGTCTATAATAAACCTTTTAGCTCCGCTTGTCAATAGTTTTTTGTATTTTCTTCAAAAAAATCTTACGAGCGATATATACAGGTTTTTGTTCACATATCAGCAAATTGAGTGTTTAAATACTGTCTCTTATACACATCTGACGCTGCCGACGAC
>USBU01000041.1 GCA_900553005.1 uncultured Eubacteriales bacterium
TCTACACCTATTAAGTCGTCGGCAGCGTCAGATGTGTATAAGAGACAGATTTACTATAATATAAACGGCGCTATGAGCATATACGTATCAAGGGGCAAAAATGGAACTTAAAAAAATCAAAGAGCTGTCGAACAAAAATTATATGAACGTGTTTCATCGGCAGAATATTTGCTTTGTCCGCGGCGACAAAAACAAGCTGTACGACACGACGGGCAAGGAATATACAGATTTCGTATCCGGAATAGGCGTTAACTGTCTGGGCTATAACGATCCCGAACTTGTAAAGGCCATATCGGACCAGGCGGCAAAACTCATTCACTCCAGTAATCTTTATTATAACGAGGAGCAGGCCGTGCTGTGCGAAAAGCTGCTTGAGGGCAGCATTTTTACAAAGATGTTTTTGGCAAACAGCGGCGCGGAGGCCAACGAATGCGCCATCAAGCTGGTGCGCAAGCATTACAATAAGCGGGGACAGAACAGACCCGTCATCGTCACGGCCAACGGCTCCTTTCACGGGCGCACGCTTGCCACGCTGACCGCTACCGGACAGGAAAGCCACTATCGTATTTACGAGCCGCTTCCCTCCGGATTCAGGCATGTGCCTTACGGCGATTTAAACGCTTTGAAGGACGCGCTTACGGACGACGTCGGCGCAATCATGCTGGAGGTAATACAAAGCCGCAGCGCAATACGTCCGGCCGATTACGATTACCTGGTTGGCGCATACGCGCTGTGCCGCGCCAAAGACGTATTATTCATACTCGACGAGATTCAGACTGGCATGGGCCGCACGGGAAAAATGTTCGCTTTTGAGCATCACGGACTTCAGCCGGACATAGTTACCGTCGCAAAAGGCATGGGCGGAGGACTGCCGATTTCAGCGGTGCTGGCGCGCGGAGACGTAGCCGGCTCGTTTGCGATAGGCGACCACGGCTCTACGCTTTCAGGCAATCAGCTTGCCTGCGCGGCGGCCACGGTAGTCGTAGATAAACTGAAAAACGGACTTATAGACAGAGTCGCAGATACCGGCGACTATCTGGCGGGAAAGCTTGCTTATTTCAAAAAATATAAATTCGTAAAGGACGTCAAGGGCCTGGGACTTCTGCAAAGCGTGGAGCTTGGCGACAATATAAACGGAAATTACGTTGCGGCACAGCTTTTAAGCGCCGGCATACTTGTAAACTGCACCAAGAAAAACGTCATACGCTTGCTTCCGCCCTACACAATCGAAAAATCCGAAATAGACGAGTTTGCCGAAAAACTGGACGATATTTTCAGTGTGACCAACGTCTGAATTGATTTATAACCCTCATAAAAAACAAAAGGTCGGAGCAAGCAACGCTTCCGACCTTTAATAATATTGTTTTTCAAAATTTACAGTGACGAAATCAACCGATAATCTGAAGCTTAAATCCGCCAAACAGCTTTTTAATAACTTTTATGCGCTTTGCGCCCGGCTGAATCGATACGGAATTGCCGTTTGAATCGGCAACGTAAAGCCGTTTGCCTGCGGGCGCGCTCAGCAGCGCTGTTTCTCCCGCAGCGATACCGCCGCGCAGCAGCCGCCTCTCGGACAAACCGTTCTCGCGGTTGTCCGTATAATAAACCGAATATACACCGCGCAACGCCGAATCGAACTCGACGCTCAGTGAAACGTCCGGCTTTTTATCGCAGCCAGCCGGACGCATATTTCGCTTTAAATCCGACGCGCCGACGATAGAATGACGTGAATCTATAAAAATCTCCGAGTCGCCCTCGACATACTTCTTTATTTCGTCAGCGGCGTTAAAAGCTCCGTAGCGTTTTAATCCCGCGGGGACGTATATCCTGTCGCACGGACACTGCGACGGTAAAGCGGAAACGGTTTCGGTAAACTCCGGCAGATAAAGCGTCTTGCATCCGCACATCAAAACGTCCATATAAAAATGCTCGGTAATAAGCGTGATTTTAACGCCGTCTATCTGCGACGGCGCGCGCAAAACATCGGTCCTGGCCCCGTCGTATCCGTAAAGCGCGGCCGAGTTTTTTCCGACGGCCACATAAAATCCCTCGGGCGTTTTTACGTCCCTGATAAAGTCGAAAACAAAAGAATAGCGCATTTTCTCTCCGCTAAGCCCGTTTTCCCTTGAATAAACGCCATGCTCCAACGCGTTTGCTCCATAGCGCTCGACAAAAGTCTCTTCCGGATATTTACAGCAAATCAATTTATCCCTGTATCCGAATGCGTCGGGCGCAAGACTTTTTACTTCAGACGGAAAGTTAAAAATCGCATTTGTAGTATAAAAGCTTTCGTCGCCGTCGCCGCCAAGAGCGCCTTTGCCTGCTATTTCCAGACGGCTGTCATCAGCAAAAATAATCCGTTTACAATTGAACAAAGCGTAATCGTTTAATTCGGCAACCGACGCCGGAACGAAAACCTCGTCCTTGCCGGACAAAAAAATATGATTTTTTACCGAAAGAACGCCGTCCGGAATCTTAACCTTTGCTTTGCTTCCTTTATAATCAGTAAGCTCGCCGTCCTCAACGACGAAAATCCTGTTAACCTGATCCTCAAAAACATTTACGGTACCGTTTCCGGTAATTACGGTACGGTTGTCAACGTTATAGGTATTATTTACTACCGTATTATAATTGGAAATAGCTTTTTCGACAATAAACGGAGTGCCGCAGTGAGGACACAGCCAAGCGTCATGCTGCGGATCGACCTCGACATTTGCGCCGCACTGGGTGCATTTAGCCGGAACCAAAGACATAATTATTCCCTCCTGAATTTTATTCCGCCAGGCCGTCGAGAGTAAGCTTATACGCTTCCACAAACGAATCCATGAAATAATCGACGGCAGAAGAATTGAAACCGCGCAGTTCTCTTTCCGTCGAGCGCAAGGCTTCGGAAAACTCCGAATTGTTGCATGTGGTCTCCTCAACGCACTTGATATAGGCGGTAAGCTTGTCCGCATATTTGACTATGCGTTTTTCCTCTTCGGACGGCTGAACGAGAGACGCGAAATCCTCGTACAGCTCCTTTGGCAGCGTAGACAATATGCGCTTTTCGGCTATACGCTCTACCTTTTTATATGCGGAATTGATTTCCGGACTGAAATACTTTATCGGCGTGGGCATATCGCCCGTGATGACCTCGCCCGTTTCGTGATACGCCCCTATCATGCCGATGCGGCAGACGTCGTGCCGGCCGCCGAAAAACTTATTTTCGATCACTGCCAGAGCATGCGCCACCCAGGCGACCTGGAGGCTGTGCTCGGCCACGTTCTCTTTTATCGTTGAACGCATCAGCCCCCAACGGTCGATATATTTCATTCTGGAAAGAAAAGCGAAAAAACGCGAGCTCAATTTTACCGATCTCCTTGAATTCCGATGACTTTATTTCAATACCGATTTTGCGGCGGCGGCAACCCCGTCAGCCGTAAACCCGAAATGCTTCATAAGCGCGTCCGCAGGGCCCGAAACGCCGAAGGTATCCATACTTACCGTCTTTCCGTCAAGACCTACGTACTTATACCAGGTAGCTCCGCAGCCCGCCTCGACCGCCACCCTGACGCGCACGCCGGAGGGCAGAACGGACTCCCGATAACTTTCGGACTGCTCGTCGAACAGCTCGCAGCACGGCATCGACACAACGCGGGCTTTTATACCCTCCCGCTCAAGCTGAGCCTTTGCTTCAAGAGATATGCCGACCTCGCTTCCGGTGGCGATAATTATGACGTCGGGAGTGCCCGCGCAATCCTCGGCTATATAACCGCCCTTAAGCGCGTCTCTGCCGCTGGCGGAAAGCTGAACCAGATTCTGACGGGAAAGCACTATTGCCGTAGGACATTTGGCGGTAAGCGCGCTTACGTAAGCGGCCGCCGTTTCGCGCTGGTCAGCCGGACGGAATACGCGCATATCCGGCATGGAGCGCAGCGCGGCAAGCTGCTCTACGGGCTGATGCGTCGGGCCGTCCTCGCCGACGCCGATACTGTCGTGCGTCAGAATATACATTACGGGAAGCTTCATGATGGCGCTCATACGCATGGCGTTTTTCATATAATCGGAAAATACGAAGAACGTCGAGCAATATGTCTGCAAGCCGCCGTGCAGCTGCATTCCGTTGCAGATCGCGCTCATTGCGTGCTCGCGTATGCCGAAATGAAGATTGCGCCCCGCGCGGTTGGAAGCCGAATAATCGCCCTCTCCCTTAAGATAGGTTTTTGTCGACGGCGCAAGATCCGCCGCTCCCCCGACGATATAAGGAATTTTAGCGGCAAGCTTGTTGAGAACTGCGCCGCCGGAATTACGCGTAGCGTCAGCCTTTTCGGCGCGCGCCCACAGGCTTTCGTCGTGTATCAGATCGGGAAGCTCGCGCTTTATCGCGCTTTCAAACAGCTTATAATCCTCGGGATACTTTTCCTTATACGCCTTTAAGAGGCGCTTCCATTTCTTCTCGTAGCCGGAAAAACGCCTTTTCATGGATCCGATATGAGCGTACACCTCGTCCGGCACGGTAAACGGCGGATAATCGTAGCCGAGATTTTTCTTCATTTCCTCGGTAACGGCCGCGCCTAAAGGCGCTCCGTGGCTGTCTGCGCTGCCCGCTTTGGCCGAGCCGTGGCCGATAACGGTATTGATAATGATGAGCGAGGGCTTGCCCGTCTCCTTTTTGGCGCGCTTGATAGCTTTGTTGATCGCGTCGATATCCTCGCCGTCCGTAACCTTGATTACCTGCCAGCCCTGCGCCTCATGCCGCTTGCCGACGTTTTCGGTAAACGCGCTGTCGGTATCTCCCTCGATGGTAATATGATTGCTGTCGTAAAGAACAATCAGCTTGCCAAGCTTCCAGGTGCCCGCAAGGGACGCGGCCTCGCTTTCGATACCCTCCATCATACAGCCGTCGCCGCAAAGCGCATAAGTATAATGATCTATAAGCTTTATATCGTCCTTATTAAAACGCTCCGCAAGCATGGTTTCGGCCACTGCAAAGCCCACTGCGTTGGCAATACCCTGTCCAAGAGGTCCGGTAGAGGTTTCTACCCCGGGCGTATGACCGTATTCCGGATGACCGGGCGTTTTGGAACCGAACTGGCGGAAATTTTTTATATCCTCTATCGTCACCCCGTACCCGAAAAGGTGCAGAAGCGAGTACATGAGCATTGAACCGTGGCCCGCGCTTAAAATAAATCGGTCACGGTTGAAAAACCAGGGGTTTTTGGGATTATGGCAAAGGTTGTTTGCAAAAAGCGTGTAACCTATTGCAGCGCAGCCAAGCGGCAGCCCCGGATGACCGCTGTTTGCCTTGTCGATAGCCTCGGCGGAAAGCACGCGTATCGAGTTGACCGTCAACTGTTGAATTTCATTCATTTTATATAACTCCTTGATATTATTTTTTTCGCAAACGTCAGTTTTTAAGCCGTCCCTTTAAAAAAACCGAACTCCATTAAGCATGAAATCCGGTTTTTTAACTCTTTCGACTTATAAAAAATCTCCTTTACTTTTACTGAGCGGTGTACGGCTCGATGTAAATATAAACGACGTATCCGGTGCCGAAGAATTCGGCTTCTCCCTTAACGGTAAGCTTGTAACCGCCCTTGGTATATACGCCCTTTACTCCTTCCTCCGGCTGATCGGGAGTAATGTCCGTCCAGCCTTGAGTCGTAATACCGGAAAACATATCGATATAACCGTAATCCAAATCCCAGGAGGCGTCGTCCTCCGACTCGTAAGTAATATCTATTTCAAACTTTCCGCCGAACGCGCCGAAAAACGTGAATTGGCCGGTTTCCGTCGTATAGAACGGTATGTCCTCGTCAATGTTTCCGTCGGGGAACATTTCATTAAAGGACGCCACACCGTTACCCTCGGCAGACACCTCGGACCACTTGGAGGCGCTTGGGTCATAGGGCACGTACTGGGTATCGAGATCATATGGGAAGCTGGTGGTGCCGAGATCGGAAAGCACGACCTTTACGGTATAAACGCCCCCGCCTATCAAGGCCGTAGCATTATAAGTATAAGTAATTTCCGACAGATCGTCAGCCAGCTTAAACACCAGGCTGTCCGCCTGAAGTCCCATCAGGTCGCTGCACATAGCGTGGGGCAGCAGCTCGTTAAGACTGTAATTGCCGGAGCGCAGCTTGTAGCCGCCGTCGACCGCCTTGAACAAATCGACGCTGAAATCGGCGGAGGGCAGCTTATCTTCCGCAAAGGTCATATCTTCCCAGAAATTCGCAGTGCCCTTTATAATGTCGTTATCAGACTCGTCTTTTGCCGCCTCTACCTCCGTAAGGTAACCGCCGGTAGGCTCGTCGATAAAACCGAACGCAATTGTAACTTTATTCTCTTTATTATAGGTTGTAGAAAACACACCATCGGACGTAACTTTACCTATCATAGTGGGGGTCTGTCCTTCATTGACTGCCGAGCTGTAAACAGTATAGGTATAGTTGCCTGCCTTAAGCTTGTTAAGAGCGTTTGTCAGCAGCGTCTTATCTCCCTCGGCGGGATACGGATACACGGGCACATCCAGCGCAGCCTTAGTGGTAAACGTACCGTTGTAGGTAAATACCTCGTCGTCAGAATTCTTCTTAGTAACAACCTTAATCGAAACGGGCTTAAAGCTGTCGTCAAGCGTAACCGTTACCGACTCTACATCCGCAATGGAATTTACAAGCATGGAGTAAATAACACTGCCTACGGTGGACGCGCCGGCCGCCGCCGAAGCGTCAACGGTAACGACGCTGCCGTCCTTGGTCATCATGGACGTTTCCACAAACGTAAAGGGATTTTTAAGAACACGGTCGTATTCGTTGGTCCCGCCGGTCGTTTGCACCGTTTCCTTGACGACGTTATGGCTGTCAACCGTCTTGGTGACAAGCTTTCCCGCGGCGTTTTTGAAATAATGCTGCGTATTAAGCGTCTGTCCGTTAAAGCTCTGCTCGACAAAATATTCGCCGGACGCGATAAACGTTTTAACGTCGGACTGTTGATCGTCCTCGCCGGTCTTTTCATAAGACCATTTGCCGCTGAGCGCAATATCGCCCTTTAACGTATTGAGAAGAGTCTCGGCGCTGTAAACGGGCGCGGGCGTTTCGGGATTATTAGTCCCCCCCCCGCCGTTGTCGGGCGTCTCAGGCGTTGTAGCGCAGCCGAACATAACGGACACGCACAATGCCAAGGTCAACAGCATCGCCGTAAATTTTTTATTTTTCATCTGTACTGCTCCTTTCTTTATTTGGATAAAGACATTGTACTGCTTTTTTAAGGCCTTTGTCAAGAAAAATAAAGGAAATACGTGAAAAAAACATATTTTACAACGTTTTATTATACACGCTCAAGCCCTGCCGATTTAGCCAGCGATGAGACGTCCAGCCCCGGAAAAGCCTTGAGATAAGAGTACAGAAGCCTTGCTATCTGCCCCGCTCCACCCGTAATATCCGATTCTATATTGATAGGCATGATGGGGTCATGAACGCTCATTCGTATCAGAAACCAGCCCTTAAGCTCCGGCACCGACGCCCTGACTCCCTCGTAATTATCCGGCGCCGTTTTAATATGCTTGTTATTCAGCTTTTTAACGCTTTCGATGATAAAGCCGCCGAGTTCCTTCCATTCGTCCGTTTTAAACGACAGCCTGATCTCAAGCTCCTCTTTAGCGGTTTTAAGTCCGTCCAATAGGGCCGTCAGCGTTTTGCCCTCCCGTCTGAGCTTGACCGCCTCGATAATCAAGCGCGTCACCAGGTAAGCGCCGTCGTCAAGAAAATAATTTTCCTTAAGCGCGGCGTGTCCGCTGGTTTCTATCGCAAGCGGAGCGTTGACGCCGGAGTCGCACAGCCGGCGCGCCTCGTCTATTACGTTTTTATAGCCGCGCTTGAAACGGTGATGCACGCCGCCCTTTGCGGCTATAAACTCGGCCAGTCCGTCGCTGGTCACGCTGTCGGTGACTATTGTCGCGCCCGGCTGCTCCTTAAGTATAACGGCGGAAATCAAAGCGATGAGAGCGTTGCGGTTTATTTCCTGTCCGCTTGAGTCCACTACCGCCGCGCGGTCGACGTCCGTGTCGCTGTCTCTTATACACATCTCCGAGCCCACGAGACGGAGCTACATCTCGTA
>USBU01000042.1 GCA_900553005.1 uncultured Eubacteriales bacterium
CGAGATGTAGCTCCGTCTCGTGGGCTCGGAGATGTGTATAAGAGACAGACTCTGCCCTGCGGGAAATTATAAGTACGTATTCGCTCCGACCTGTCGCCGGTGCCGACCTGAGCCCGTCGGTTTTCCGAATATTCCTTATCGGCGTCCTCCTGCATTTTATCGTACAGCTTGGACTTAAGCACCTTCATGGCCTTATCGCGGTTTTTGATCTGAGAGCGCTCGTCCTGACACTGAACGACGATACCGGTAGGCAGGTGCGTTATACGTATCGCGGATTCGGTCTTGTTTACGTGCTGCCCCCCGGCTCCTCCTGAACGATATGTGTCTATCTTAAGATCCTTTTCGTTGATTTCAACTACTACGTCCTCGACCTCCGGCAGCACCGCCACGGTTACGGTAGAGGTATGAATTCTTCCCTGAGATTCAGTATCTGGCACGCGCTGAACTCTGTGCACGCCGCTCTCGAACTTAAGCCTGGAGAATATGCTGTCGCCCGTCAAGGAAAACACCGCCTCCTTGACTCCGCCCAGCTCCGTTTCGTTTATATCGACGTCCTCTATTTTCCAACGGTATTTTTCGGCGTACATTTTATACATACGCATAAGCTCGGCCGCAAACAAAGCCGCTTCGTCGCCGCCCGCGCCCGCGCGAATTTCTATAATAACGTTTTTATCGTCGTTTGGATCTACCGGCAGCAGCAAAATTTTAAGCTCCGATTCAATCGCTTCCTTTTCGGCAAGCTTGGACGCAAGCTCCTCAGACGCAAGCTCCCGTAATTCTCTGTCCTCCTCGGACTCAAGCATTTCCTTAAGCGAAGCAAGCTCCTTCTCCGCAGCCAGCAATCTGCCATAAGCGTCGGCCACGGGCTGCAAAGACGAATGTTCCTTTACTAGCTTAGTCCATTCCTTGTTGTCGGCAATTACCGCGGGATCGGAAATCAAACGGGTAAGCTCTTCAAATTTATTTTTTATACTGTCAAGTTTTTCGATATTCATAACGCTCCTGTCTGCGCGTCGCCGCACTGTTTCTTTCTTGCGCGGATTACGCGGTCGTTACCGCAAAAATCCTTAATACACTCGATATCGTCAAAGCCTTCCCGCAAAAGCTCAGTCACTTCATCCCGCTGATCGTAACCTATCTCCAAAAACAGCATTCCGCCGCCGCTCAAATGCGCGGGAGCCTCGGCGGCAATTATACGGTAAAAATCAAGGCCGTCGGCTCCGCCGTCCAAAGCCGCGCGCGGCTGACAGGTAACCTCCGGCCGCAAAACTTCTATCTGCGCGCTTTTAATATAGGGCGGATTGGATACTATGACGTCAAACGTCCTGCCGTCAAGAGCCTTAAAAACATCCGAGCAAACAAGCTCAACATCTCTGCCGTCCAGATTTTTACGTGCGACTTCGAGCGCAGCCTCCGATACGTCCGACGCCGTAACCGCAGCGCCGGTCTTTTCCGCTAAAGCGAGCGCAATGCAGCCGCTGCCCGTCATTAAATCAAGAGCGGCGCACCTGCCCGGCAAGCCGGATATATACTTTATCGCCTCGTCAGCAAGCACTTCGGTATCCAATCTCGGGATAAGCACGTTTTCGTTTACGGAAACTTTAAGGCCGTAAAACTCCGATCGGCCCAAGATATAATCCAATGGCCTGCCCTTTTCCCTCTCCGATACAAGATTGGCAACCTTACGGTACTGCGGATAAGTAATCCTGTCTATAGAAGAAAGTTCTCCGCGCTTTACTTTCAGCGCTGCCGCAATCAGCCAATCCACCTCAGCGTCTTCTTCGACACCCGCTTTTTTCAACCTGTCAGACACCGTTTTTTTAAGCTCGGGAATAGTAAACTCTCCGAATTTATGCGGCTGTATCGATGGATCCGCGTCCATATCCCGCACAAGATTAAAGCTTATAATGGCAATTTCCGCCATTTCATCCTCCGGCGGATAGGTCGTAAGGCGCTGAAGCGCAAGTCCCGGCGCGCGAAAAATTGCTACAAACCAATTATCCGGCAGCACGGCAAGCAGCTTTAAAAGCTCGTAAGAAAGACCGGCGACAAGCGGCAGAAGCAGCAAGCGGACGCCCATGCGTCCCAACGTACCCAAATGCCAGCCTAAAAGCGAAAGCAGCCAGGTTGCCAGCGAAAATACCAGTATCGATACTACCATGACAAAGAACAAAAACGTTGTTCCGCAGCGATTGTGGCGCGTAGAACACTTCTGCACGTTTTCCACGGTGAGCTCCATTCCGCTCTCGAAGCAATTTATCGTGCGGTGTTCGGCGCCGTGATACATAAAAGTACGGCGGATATCCTTCATCCTGGATACTGCGAAAAGATATATTATAAAAATCAGTATTCTTATCCCACCCTCAATAAGCGCAAAGGCCAGCTCGTTCAGTCTTATAAGATATTTGTCAATCATAGAGGAGGCAAACGACGGAAGAAGTATAAAAAGCGCTATCGCAAAAATCACTCCGAGTGCCGAAGCAACCGCAAACGATCCCTTTGAAGGAGTTTCTTCTTCGGGATAAATTACCTCCGCGCTCTTTATAAGCACGCTCGTTCCCCCTATAAGCGAGGAAACAAACGCCGCGCACCCGCGGATAATCGGAATCTTTCTGTACCATCTCTTAGGCTTAAGCCTTTTTGTCTCGGTCAGAATATCGCCGTTTTCCGTCCTGACGGTCATAGCCATAGCCGTGGCGCCCTGCATCATGACGCCCTCCATTAAAGCCTGGCCGCCAATCATGGTACGATTGGTTTTTTGCTCTTTTTTACCCAAATTGACCTCGTAAATTAAATTTTCTCTACCGCCGCCTTTGTAAAACCGCGTTAAACGGGATCATAAAACCGGCGCCGATGAACGGATAAAGCTTCCTGAAAAAAAGAAAAACCATACTATGTATGCCGGTCGGGCAAAAAAGCATGGTTGTTCGCTGCTTGAATGATTCGGATTCTATCTTCCGAAACGGCGGTTAAATTTATCTATACGTCCGCCTGTCTCCACCTGCTTCTGTTTTCCGGTGTAAAACGGATGACACTTGGAGCAGACGTCAAGCTTAAGCACGTCGCCCTTCTTAGTGGTGCCGGTCACAAACGTCGCGCCGCAAGCGCAAACCGCCGTAACCTCATGATAATCGGGATGTATATCTTTTCTCATTATCGTATCTCCTCAAAATTACTTGCATACGCTATTATAATACTTCCTCATGGCTTTGTCAACCGTTTTCGCGCATAAAGTTGCGCCAAGCCGCACAACGGCGTAAGATCAGATAAAATTATAAAAATTTTTCGATACGCTATAAGGCCGTAAAAACCACAGTCTGCGCTTCGCAACCCGGCATAAACCGCTATGCGCAAAGCGGAAACCGCCCGTTAATTTTTATAAACCATATTTCTTATATCGTCTACCCTGTTTTTGATCCGCTCGTCCTTTGCGATAAGCGCTGAAACCTTATTTTTAGAGTGCATTATTGTGGTGTGATCGCGGCCGCCCATAATCGAGCCTATCGAAGTAAGCGGCAGCGGAAGAAGCTCGGATATAAGATAAATGCAAATCATTCTCGGCTCGACGATTTCCTTATCGCGTTTTTTTCCGAGCAGCTCATCCTTTGTCACATTGGGATAAAGCTTTAAAGTCGCCTCGATAATATCCTCCGCATCCACCGTCTCATCGTTAGGCTTGGTATAATCCTTAAAAGCCTCCGCCGCAAGCTCCGTCGTCAGCGGCTTGTCGTACAGCTTTGCAAGAAGTATCACCTTATTCAAAAGGCTTTCCATCTCGCGGATATTGCTGTCTATCCTTTGGGCCATAAAATTAAGAACCTCTGCCGGCACGTTATATTTTTCCAGCTGCGATTTTTTTTGCAGAATAGCGATTCTCGTTTCGAGATCGGGCGGCTGAACGTCCGCTATAAGCCCCCATTCGAAACGCGTCCTGAGCCTCTCCTCCAAATCGGGAATTTCCTTCGGCGGACGGTCGGACGCAAAAATAATCTGCTTGTTCATCTGATAAAGGTCGTTAAACGTATGAAACATTTCGACCTGGGTGCTTTCCTTTTTCGATATAAACTGTATATCGTCAATCATCAGCACGTCAGCGCTGCGATACTTTTCCCTAAAATCAACCGTGCTGCCGCTTTTTGAGCGTATCGAAGCTATAAGCTCGTTGACGAACTTTTCGCTGGATACGTACAAAACCTTGAGATGCTGATTGTTTTTACGGATATAATTCCCGATGGCGTGCATAATATGAGTTTTACCGAGTCCGGCTCCTCCGTAAATAAACAACGGATTATACTTTACGCCCGGATTTTCGGCGACGGCGCGAGCGGCCGCAACCGCAAATCGATTACATTCGCCCACCACGAAGTTATCGAACGTATATCTCGGATTGATAAGCATTGCGTCCACCTTGGGCACGGGAGCTTCTTCATGAGCGGCGTTTTCGGCCAGCGCGCTCTCATAAAGCGCTCCGCCTATGCTTTGCACGTCGGACGGCAGCAGCAGCGTAACGTCCGTAAGCAGCGGGTTTACCGATGAAAGCACCTTACGTATCAGCGGTCTCAGACTGCTGTTGACCGCGTCGCGATTTCCCTCCGTCGGCGCAAGCAAAATAAGCCTGTCGTCCTCAACGTCAAGCGGCTCCAACGGCTTTATCCATACGTCAAAGCTTATAGCGTTTACCTCTGTTTCCAGAGTGGGCAGCATCTCCTGCCATATTTCTTTGGCTGCGTTCATATTCTATCTCTCCGAAAGCGTTATATTCTAAATAATAACCGCTTAGATTTTTCTTTCCTTCAAATAATTTTCATATTCGGCGTAAACAGCGGACTTGGGCGTTTTTCTGTCCGACGCGGCTTTTTTGACCGCATCCATTTTGGTCATGCCGCCTTCGATATAGCTGTTGACGTGCTCGGCTACGGACAGAGAATTAAGTTCAGATTCAACATGCGGAGCGCCCTCCACCGCCAGTACAAACTCGCCTTTTTCAGTAAATGGAGGAAAATTACCAAGCGTTCCCCTGACTATCTCCTCATGAAGTTTACTTATCTCCCTGACGGCGGCTGCGCGTCGGTCGCCAAGCTCGGAAAACAAAAATTCGATATCGTCGCGCACGTTATGCGGAGGGGAATAAAACAGCAGAGTCGCTTCAAGCCGACTGAACCTTTCGATATATTTTTTTCTGTCGGACTTTTTCTCAGGCAGAAAACCGCACATGCAGAACGACGAAATATCCAATCCGCTGAGCACCGCGGCGTTTATCAGCGCGCACGGACCGCTGACGACGGTATATTCCAGTCCGCGGGCGATAACCTCGTCAAGCAGAATTTTTCCCGGATCGGATACCAGCGGCATTCCCGCGTCGGATACAAGAGCAAGCGTCTCGCCTTTTTCCAGCCTGTCCGCTATATATCCCGCCTTCTCCCGCTCGGAAAACTTCTGATAGGATATTAACGGTTTTTTTATAGCGTATTTGTCCAAAAGCACGCCTGTGCGCCGCGTATCCTCGCAAAGCACGGCGTCCGCGCTTTTAAGCACCTCAACCGCCCGATATGTAATTTCGCCCAGATTTCCGATGGGCGTTGCCACAATATAAAGCATTGAAACTCCTTAAACCCAGGTATCGACAGCGCGCTCCGGCAACACTGCAAGCCCGCGCCGAGCATCCTTGACGCACTTAAGCAAAAACAAATGCGGCGGCTTACCCAAGGCCGGTACAAGCGTCTGCAAAATCTTAGGTTCAAGCCTAAGACGCGAGCATTCCGCCATTATCTCCGCCATACGCTCGGTACGGTGCACGATATAAAATCTGCCTTTCGTGCCCAAAAGATACGCGGCGACGGAAGCCACCTCGCCGAAGGTTACGGCAACTTCATGCCGGGCCAGCCGAATAGCGCGGTTATCCGTCTCAAACCCGCTTTCTTTGGCGCGGTAAGGCGGATTGCTGACTACGACCGTCGCGCAGCCCGCCGGCACCGTCGAGGGCAGACTTTGCAAAGGCGCGTTTATAATATCGCACATTTCCTCAAGCCCGTTCAGAGCGATACTGCGGCGCGACATCTCGGCCATGTCGGACTGTATTTCCACTCCCGTACACCGTATGCCCTTTTTGCCGGCCAAAAGCAGCGTTATTATTCCCGTGCCGCTGCCAAGATCGAAGGCCGAGTCCCGTCTTCCGCCCGTAACGAAATTGGCAAGTTCGACGGCGTCGCATCCAAAACGAAACGCTTCGGGGTTTTGTATGATTTTAAGGCCGTTTACCAGCAGATCGTCCACGCGTTCACCCGGCTTTAATGTGACCGGCGTCCGCGTCAATCGTTTACGACCTCGTAAATCCCGTCGAGATTGCGGTACTTTTGATCGCAATCCAAACCGTATCCGATAATAAACGACGGCCTTTTCAAGGTGAACGCCACGTAATCGGCTTTTGCGTCAACCTTGCGCGACATAGGCTTATCCAAAAGGCAGGCGATCTTAACGTCGGCCGCGTTTTTTGAAGCGAAATATTTTCTCAGATAGTCCACAGTATAGCCGGAATCTACTATATCCTCCACCACAAGCACGTGCTTACCCTCGACGTTTTCCCTGAGATCCTGAATCAGCTTTATTCTGCCGGTAGTGCTCATCGTGCCTTCAACCATGGCGTTTTCATAGCTTGACAGCGTTACGAAATCGTAAACCACTGCGTCGCTTTTAAGTTCCTTCATCAGATCGGTATAAAACATAACCGCTCCGCGCAGCACGCAAACGCAAACAATCGGCTTGTCGTCGCCGTAACCGGCGGTTATTTCCTCCGCCAGCTCCCTGACTCTGGCGCGAATTTCCGGTTCGCTGTAAAGAATGTTCTTATTCAGTTCTGCCATAAATATGTAATCCTCCGTAATCGTTAGCCGGACAGCTAATTCCGGTCGTCCTCTGTAAATTTCAGCTCCACCGCGTTGACCGTATCCGCGGTAATTTTTACCGAATCGGATATTTCCACGCCGAACACTGCCAATACCATATTATTATAACACAAAAGCGGCAGCTTGTCCCGTTTGCGCCACGGAATTTTTTTATCTATAAAATATTCCTTAAGCTTTTTCGTTCCGCCGCCGAAAGGCCGGAAAACGTCGCCCTCAGATCGGCATCTGATCAACGCCCCGTCGGGTATCCTATCCGCGTCCGCGATCAGCCTGCCCTTTTGCGGCCGGGGCTGCGTCGAAAAAATTTCCACAAAACCTCCGCCGAATTCCGTTATGCCCTGCGCAAACGGTATCGCTTCTCGGCAGTCGTCCGCGTCTTTTTGCCCGGCGTAAAAGGCTACGCCGTCATATTCCTTAGCGGCGACAAGACCGCCGCCGATATCTATTCTTTTACCGTTTTGCCTGCCGGCAAGCTCTAAAACCGCCGCAATATGCTTTTCTTCAACGTCCAGCTGTCTGCCCGCCCGGCAGACCGCCTCGAAAACATACCTAGACGCAAGCGCGCGATGAAGCGAAAAAGCATCGAGACTAAGCTTAACAACGCCCCCGTCAGCATATATATACTTGTCGAAATCTAGAAAACCGCGTATAAAAGCGTCGTCCGAAGAGGCGTTTACGCTTAAAGCGTTTAAGGCCTCGTCCAACGGATAACGTACCTTTAAACGCGGTACGATTTCCCTGCGCAGCCAGTTGCGCGTATATCGAATGTCCGAATTTGTCTCGTCGCAAACAAACTTTAAGCCGTGCTTGCGGTTGTATTCTTCTATCTCCCAGCGATGCGAATAAATAAGCGGACGGATAAATCTGCCGTCCGACTCGCGCATACCGTAAAGCCCCTTAAGTCCCGTTCCGCGGAATATATGCATCAGCAGCCCCTCGGTCCGGTCGTCGGCATGATGCGCCGTCAGTATAAAATCCACTGCGCCCTCGTCAAGCATTCTTTTGAAAAAACCGCGCCTGACCTCCCTGGCTTCGCTTTCCTCGCTGCGACCGCTCTCCCTGCACATAGCCGGCACGTCAGCGCTGATCCCCTCAAAATTTACTCCGTAATCATCGGCAAGCGCTCGTACAAAACCTGTCTCTTATACACATCTCCGAGCCCACGAGACGGAGCTACA
>USBU01000043.1 GCA_900553005.1 uncultured Eubacteriales bacterium
GTCGGCAGCGTCAGATGTGTATAAGAGACAGCGGCTGGGACAGTGTAGATTTTGTATATGTTATCGGAGACGCATACGTCGATCATCCTTCGTTCGGGCCGGCGATAATTTCTCGCGTGCTTGAAAGCAAGGGCTATAGGGTGGGGATAATCGCGCAGCCGGACTGGACAAACGGTGCGGATATATTGCGGCTTGGCTTGCCAAGGCTTGGCTTTCTAGTAAGCTCGGGCAATATGGATTCAATGGTAAATCATTATTCGGTTGCCAAAAAGCGCAGGGATTTCGACGCGTACACGCCGGGTGGAGCCGTAGGCCGGCGTCCGGATTACGCATGTACGGTTTATTGCAATTATATCCGCAGTCATGTCAAAAACGCGGTTATCATAGCCGGAGGAATCGAGCCCAGTCTCAGGCGTCTGGCGCACTATGATTATTGGTCCGACAGCTTAAAGAGATCCGTGCTTTTAGATTCGCAGGCTGATATTATTTCTTACGGAATGGGTGAGCGTACAGTTGCGGAAATTGCCGACGCTCTTGCCAGCGGGCTTAAGCCTGAGCAGCTTACTTTTATACGCGGCACCGTGTTTAAGTGCCGCGATTTAAGCGTGTTGGGCGATTATATCGAGCTGCCGTCTTTTGAGCAGCTTAAAAATGATAGGCGTATGTATGCCGAAAGCTTCCGCATTCAGTGCGCCAATACGGACGCGGTTACGGCAAAAGCTCTTGTAGAATTTTACGGCGACTGTTATGTTGCGGTCAATCCTCCCAGCTTTCCGCTGAGCACCGAGGAGATGGACGCGGTTTACGATTTACCTTATATGCGCGCCTGGCATCCGTCTTACGACGCCGAAGGCGGAATACCCGCTTTTAAGGAAATTAAATTTTCAATCTGCTCTTCGCGCGGTTGCTTCGGCGGCTGTTCGTTCTGCGCGCTTACTTTTCATCAGGGCCGCACGGTTCAGGCGCGTTCGCATGAAAGTATTTTAAAGGAAGCCGAGCTTCTTGCCTCGGATCCGGATTTCAAGGGATATATTCACGATGTCGGCGGGCCTACTGCCAATTTCCGCGCGCCGTCCTGCAAAAAGCAATCTGAGAAGGGCGTTTGCGCCGCGCGGCAGTGTCTGTTTCCCGAGCCGTGTCCCAATCTTGAGGTATCGCATAAGGATTACACCGAGCTACTGAAAAAGCTGCGCGCAGTAAGGGGCGTTAAAAAGGTATTTATAAGAAGCGGCATAAGGTTCGATTATCTTATGGCGGACAAAGACGACGCTTTTTTCAACGAGCTTGTCTCGCATCACGTAAGCGGACAGCTGAAGGTTGCGCCGGAGCATGTCTCGGATCGCGTGCTTTATTATATGGGAAAGCCGAAAAACGCGGTTTTTCAGGCGTTTAAAAGAAAATTTTACTCGGTTACCCGCAGGCTGGGTAAGGAGCAGTACCTGGTGCCGTATCTGATGAGCTCGCATCCGGGATCGGATCTGCGCGACGCAATCGAGCTTGCCGAATATCTGCGCGACGAAAATTTAAGTCCGGAGCAGGTGCAGGATTTTTATCCCACGCCGTCCACGGTTTCAACGTGTATGTATTATACCGGCGTCGATCCGCGCACGGGCAAGTCCGTTTATTCGGCGCGTTCTCCGCATGAAAAAGCTATGCAGAGGGCGCTTATACAGTACCGTAATCCCAAAAATTACGAGCTTGTGCGAGAGGCGCTTGTAAAGGCGGGCAGAACGGATCTGATAGGCGGCGGGCGGAATTGTCTTATACATGCGCCGGCAAGAGTGCACGGGAGCGGCGGCAGGGACGCGCGACGCACCGCGGCGGTAAGGGACAGCCGGGGCCGCTCCGGCAAAAAGCAGGGACAGCGATTTAAAAAGTAGCTTCGGTAAGCGTCGGTTTTGTTTTAAAAAGTTACCCGTATCCTGCCGTTATCCGTTTGTCTTTTATCTGTCTCCGTGTTATAATAAACGGGAAATGTTTTCGCAGGATCGGGAGAAACGCATATGAAAAAAATCGGGTTTGACAATGAGAAATACTTAACAATGCAGTCGGAGCGGATAAGAGAACGAATTTTTAAATTCGGAGGCAAACTGTATCTGGAATTCGGAGGCAAGCTGTTCGACGATTTTCATGCTTCTCGCGTTCTTCCCGGTTTTCAGCCTGACAGCAAGCTTAAAATGCTGCTTACGCTTAAGGAGCAGGCGGAAATCGTAATAGTTATCAGCGCGGAGTCGCTGGAAAAAAACAAGGTCCGAGGCGATCTGGGGATTACGTATGATCTGGACGTACTAAGACTTATAGACGCGTTCAGAAGCGTCGATCTCTACGTGGGCAGCGTCGTTCTTACGCATTACTGCGAGCAGGCTCAGGCCAAACAGTTTGAATGCAAGCTGAATAATCTCGGGATAAAGGTTTACCGTCATTATCCTATCGAAGGGTATCCTTATGACGTCGCGCATATTGTCAGCGAGGACGGCTACGGGTGCAACGATTACATAGAGACCTCTCGTTCGCTCATTGTTGTGACGGCTCCGGGACCGGGCAGCGGCAAAATGGCGACCTGTCTGAGTCAGCTTTATCATGACCATAAACGCGGCATCAAGGCCGGTTACGCCAAATTCGAGACCTTTCCGATTTGGAATCTGCCGCTAAAGCACCCTGTAAATATTGCATACGAGGCGGCGACGGCCGATCTTAACGATGTGAACATGATAGACCCGTTCCATTTGGAGGCTTACGGCGAGACTACGGTAAATTATAACCGCGACGTGGAGATATTTCCCGTTCTGAATAATATATTTGAAAAGATTTACGGCGCTTCTCCTTATAAATCGCCTACGGACATGGGCGTCAATATGGCGGGCTATTGCATTATTGATGACGAGGCGGTTAAGGAGGCGGCAAATCAGGAGATAATACGCCGTCATCTTCAGGCGCAGACCGATTTCAGACAGGACAAG
The DNA here is from genome assembly GCA_900553005.1 of uncultured Eubacteriales bacterium. Classification (GTDB taxonomy): domain Bacteria; phylum Bacillota; class Clostridia; order Christensenellales; family Pumilibacteraceae; genus UBA10677. Next base: position 2,961 of record USBU01000043.1, read on the forward strand.
GTCGGCGAAGACGTCGTTTTCAAAACCAAGCTGCTTATGAAGCAGTCCGGCCTTGATTTTTCGTTCCGTCCCGTTGTGGCGGCGGCCTTGAAAAAAGCGGAGGAGACGGACGCTCCCGCCGCTGCGCTTGAGCTTCCCGACGGCAAAATCGTTACGGGCAAAACTTCGTCTTTACTGGGCGCAAGCTCCGCCATGCTGCTTAACGCGCTTAAGTCGCTGGCCGGGATACAGGATAACGTGCTTCTGCTTTCTCCCGCCGTTATAGAGCCGATACAGAGGCTGAAAACCACGCACCTGGGAAATAATAATCCAAGGCTGCATACCGATGAGATTCTCATAGCGCTGTCAATTTGCGCGGTGACCAGTCCTACCGCCATGCTGGCCATGGAACAGCTTCAGAAGCTTCGCGGGCTGGAGATGCATTCTACCGTTATTTTGTCTCAGGTTGACGTAAACGTGCTGAAAAAGCTGGGCGTAAATCTGACTTCGGAGCCGAAGTATCAGTCGAAAAAGCTGTATCACAAGTAATTGTACCGCATATGGCTCGGTTTATTTGCCGACGATCTTTACATCGATATGATTAAGTTGTATAATAGGATAAAATGAAGTACGGTTTCGTAAAAATGGGAAGAGGGTCGTTTTTTTCCCGATACCTTAATCAGACGCGCATTATAGTGCTCAGTTTTCTTATTGTTATTCTTGTGGGAGCAGGGTTGTTGATGCTGCCCTGCTCGTCCGTATCGGGACTGAACTATCTCGACGCGCTGTTTACCGCTACGTCGGCTACGTGCGTAACAGGTCTTTCTACAATAAATCTTGCGTCGCGTCTTACGCCGTTCGGACACGTTGTGGTTTTGCTGCTGATTCAGATCGGCGGAATGGGCTTTATGACTTTGGCTTCGGCGACGTTCGTCATGCTGGGGCGGAGGTTTTCGCTGCGAGAGCGTCTCAATATGCGCGATTATCTGTCCGAATCCGATATGAGCGGACTGAATAAGCTGGCAGTCGGCGTCGTCAAGCTGACGGCGGCGATAGAGGGCATCGGAGCAGTTCTTCTTACTGTCGCGTTCAGTTTTCAGTTTTCCTTCGGACGCGCGCTTTGGTACGGCGTTTTTCACAGCGTTTCGGCGTTCTGCAACGCGGGGTTGGACATTATTCCCGTAAAGGAGAGCTTCGAGCCGTACATAGACAATCCGTTCGTATTGGTTGTTCTTGCCCTTCTTATTATCGTGGGCGGCCTGGGATTTATAGTTGTAGGCGACGTCGTAAGGACTAAGAATCCCAAAAAGCTGCGCATAGACAGCAAAATAGTCCTGGCGACCAGCGGAGCCTTACTGTTGTTCGGCACTCTGATTTATATGATTTTCGAATATAATAATCCGGCAACGCTCGGCGGACTCTCTTTCGGCGATAAGCTTGCAAACGCGTTTTTCTTTTCCGCTTCTACGCGTACCGCGGGCTTTGCTTCCTTTGACGTCGGACAGCTGAGTCCCGTGTCCCGCAGCGTGACGATTATGCTGATGTTTATAGGCGCGTCTCCGGGGTCAACCGGCGGCGGTATAAAAACCACTACGCTTTTCGTGCTTCTTGTATGGGTTGCCGCTCACATACGTCAAAAGAAAAAGACGGTAATCGGCATGAGAAAGTTCGGTAACACCGTGCGTTCAAAGGCCGCCACGATATTTGTGTTGGCGATAGTTACGCTTACGCTTGCGCAGACCTTGCTGATGGGGTTTGACGGCGACAGTTTTACCTACGAGCAGCTTTTGTTTGAGGCAGTAAGCGCTTACGCAACGGTCGGGCTGTCCATGGGAATAACCGGCGCGCTGTCCGTGGGCAGTAAAATTATCATAATATTGGTTATGTTTATGGGAAGAGTCGGCGCTTATACGTTTCTGCTTGCCGCTACCAAAAAGGATAAAACGCCGGATAATATACAGTATCAGGAATTTAATATCATGATGTGACGGAGCTTTTCCGGAAAAAAGCATTTGATTTAAGGAGATATTATGGTCAAATTTAATAAAAGAAAGCTTGATCAGTTTGCAGTTATCGGTCTTGGCCGCTTCGGAAGCGAGCTTACCCGCGCGCTGGTTGCGGGCGGCAAGGAGGTGTTGGCTATAGACGACAACGAGGAGCGCACTCAGGAGGTGTCTGCGTTTGCTACGCATACCATTACTGCGGACTCTACCGATGAAAACGTGCTTAAGGCGATTGAAATAGCGTCTTTTGACGCAGTAATCGTGGCTATAGGCGATATTCAGGCTTCTATACTTACCACGCTTACCTGTAAGGAGCTGGGCGTTCCTTACATAATTGCCAAGGCTTATAACGACAAGCATAAAAAGGTCCTTGAAAAAATAGGAGCGGATTACGTCATGGTGCCGGAAGCGGATATGGCTTATAAGACCGCAAATAAGCTTATAAATCAAAGACTGAACGATCTTATGGAGGTCAACGATAAATACAGCATTATGGAGATTGCAGTGCCCGCCGCCTGGTCGGGCAAAAGTCTTATCGAGCTTGACGTGAGAAAGCATTTCCGAATTAATGTTATACTTGTGCTTGCCGGCGGAGAGGAGGTCATTTCGTCTCCCGGCGGCGATACCGTGCTGTCATCCGTCGATCATATTATAGTCGGCGGAATGAACGAGGATATAGCTAAGTTCAGCAAGTATCTTAATAAACTGAAGTAAAAATCAGTCGGAACGGTATCTATTTTCGGGCGGTCGTCCGGCCCAATGCTTACGCGGCCGTATGCTTTTGTCCCGAATTACGGTCAGGCGCGACTGCGCGCTTATAACCGCTGAACGAAAATATATATTAAAAGCGCAGCCGCCGTATTACGTTAATCGTTAATACGGCGGCTGTATATACCGTTTTTCAGAACTTTGCAGCGTATGCCGGCATATAAAGATATGAGCGGTGAGCGGATTTTCAATCGAAGGGAAAGCATTGGGACAATTTTTTCCTATTTGCAATAACATCCGTTAAGCGCTTGAAAAAAAGCTGAAAATGAGGTACAATATATGGGCGCTCAACCTTTAAGCGCATATACCAGCTTTGGTATCGGCGGGGAAGCGGAGCTCGTTTTTCTTACGTGTAAGCAGCAGATTTACGAAGCGCTTTCGGGCGGCTGCGTGATACTGGGACGTGGGACCAACGTGCTGGCTTCGGATCGCGGCGTGCGCGAAACCGTCGTCGTAAACAAGCTGAACGTCGCAACCTTCGAGGGGGAAACGGTTTACGCTGAAAGCGGAGTGTCGCTTATTTCTCTGTGCGCCATGTGCGCCGAGCGCTGTCTCAGCGGGCTTGAATGGGCTTGCGGGATACCCGGCTCTGTCGGAGGCGCTGTGGTTATGAATGCGGGAGCATACGGCGGCTGTATTGCAGACAGGCTTATTTATGCGGACGTATTTCGAGATGGCAGACTGATACGGTTGGAAAAGGATGATTTATGTTTTTCGTATCGGAAAAGCGGACTTAAAAATGGCGATTTTGTGGCCGGAGCGGCTTTCGGACTTAAAAGGGACGCGCAGGAAAAGATAATTTCAGCTATGCGTGCTTTGCAGTTAAAGCGCGGACAAAGTCAGCCGGGCGGACGCAGCGCGGGATCGGTGTATATGCGCGGCGACAGGCCTGCCGGCTGGTATATCGAGGCGGCCGGATTGAAGGGCGCGCGCGAGGGCGGCGCCGTCGTATCGGAAAAACATGCGAATTTTATTATCAATACAGGCGGAGCTACGGCCGCGGACGTAGTAAAGCTTATGACGAGAATAGAGGAAAAAGTAAAAGAACTTTTTAATGTGGAGCTGAAAAGAGAAATCCAGCTTATCGGAGAATTTTAATGGCATTCTGGGGTGATTATCATACGCATACCGTTTATTCCCACGGCAAGGGCACTATTGAAGAAAACGTGCTTCGGGCCGTGAAATTGGGCATGAAGGAAATTGCGATTACCGATCACGGCTTCAGGCATATGACCTATAACGTGCGCCGTATGGACTGGAAGATTATGCGCGAGGAGGTAGATTTTCTTAAGATAAAATATCCTTCTATAAAAGTTTATCTCGGACTTGAGACTAACTTAAGCTCCCGTCGCGGTAAAGCGGACATATTGCCCACCGATATGTCTATATTGGATATAGTCGTATGCGGATATCATAAATTCGTGCTTCCGGACAGGCTGTCGGATTTCGGAATGTTTTTTCTGCCCAATTTTATTTGGGGTAATACCGAGAAATGCTCGGCAAAGCTGATTAAGCGAAACACTGACGCGTATATAAAGCTGCTGGAAAAATACGATATAGACATTGTTTCTCATATCAATTACGGCATCAAGGCGGATGCGGCGGAGGTTGCGCGCGCCTGCAGGCATTTCGGCACCTACGTCGAGCTTAACGGCAAACGAATTTCGATGACGGATAAGGAGCTTGCCGTCATTGCTTCGGAGGGGACGGAATTCATATGCGATTCGGACGCGCATTCGGTTAATCGTGTCGGCGACTTTTCCGTTCCTGTCGCCGCCGTCGAAAGAGTGGGTATTCCTTATTCCCAGATAGCTAACTGGGAGCGTCTGCCAAGGTTCAGAAGCCGTATCAAGAAAGGACTTTACGACAATGCTTCCGCTTCGGACAAGCCGTAAAGCGACAAACGGATTTTCGGAGTATTAAGCAAAGATGAACAGTTATTCGCTGTCGGCTAAAAATGAAATAACCGGGCTTTCTTTCAGCACCGATTGCTGTAAAAGGGCCTTTCTTTCCGCTTTGGTACATACGGGCGGTTCGCTGTTGATTTCGCGGGACGGCATGAAAATCGCGCTTTACGGGCTTAGCCGCGTACTTAAGGAAAAGCTGACCGAGCTTGTGGGAGAGCTGGCTGACGGCGTAAGCGTAATGAATGACGGTGCGGATACTTTCCTTTTAGGCAACGGACTGATAACGGCGCTTTACGGCCTTGGTATTTTCGTGCGGGCGGAAAACGGTGAAACGGCGGTTTCCCGCGAAATACTGCCTCCGCTCATAGCGCAGGACTGCTGCGCCGTAAACTTTATCCGAGGCGCGTTTCTGGGCGCTGGCAGCGTATCGTTGCGCGCGGGCTATCAT
>USBU01000044.1 GCA_900553005.1 uncultured Eubacteriales bacterium
AGATGTAGCTCCGTCTCGTGGGCTCGGAGATGTGTATAAGAGACAGTCTATATCCTTCAAAGCGACTCCCGCCCGGATAAGCGCCTCGTCTATTACGCTCGCAGCTGCCATAGTATGATTGCGCGAAGCGACCTCCGGCACCACTCCGCCGAAGCGTCTGTGCACGCTGATCTGCGACGCTATCACGTTTGACAGCGCCTTACGGCCGTTTACCACGACAGCCGCGGCGGTCTCGTCGCAGGAGCTTTCAATTCCGAGCACTGCGACCGTTTTTTTATTTTGAAGCTTTTTGAATTTTTCAGCTGTATCGTACATAATTTTTCCCGTAAACAATTTCTCCGTAAAGCCGGCGAGGACAAGCTCCGCTTAAAAACCGAAACGCGCCATTGTTTCGACACTGGCGCGCTGCTTTCACGACTTTCTCAGATAATCGTAAATAAATTCCGAAATTTCTCCGTCCATGACGGCGTAAACGTCGCCCGTTTCCCAACCCGTCCTATGGTCCTTAACCATCGTATAAGGCTGAAACACGTAGGAGCGTATCTGGCTGCCCCACTCTATCTTCTTGATTTCGCCCTTTATCGTATTGGCCTTTTCCTGATTTTCACGCTCTCTTAACTCGACCAGCTTACTCGTAAGCATTTTCATGGCGGTCTCTCTGTTTTGAATCTGCGAGCGCTCGTTCTGGCACTGTACGACTATACCGGTAGGCAAATGCGTGATACGAACCGCGCTGTCCGTTTTATTGACGTGCTGACCGCCCGCTCCGCCCGAACGGTAAGTATCGATTTTAAGATCCTCGGGACGGATTTCGATCGTGTTGTCATGCTCTATCTCCGGCATGACCTCAAGACTGGCAAACGACGTATGCCTGCGTGAATTCGAGTCGAACGGAGAAATACGCACAAGCCGGTGTACGCCCTTTTCCGCCTTAAGATACCCGTAAGCATTGACGCCCTTTATCATAAAGGAAACGCTTTTTATGCCGGCGACGTCTCCGGGCAGCAAATCAAGCTCCTCCACCGAAAAGCCGTTTTTTTCGGCGTACATGCGGTACATCCTGTACAGCATACTCACCCAGTCCTGCGCCTCGGTGCCGCCCGCGCCCGCCTGTAACATAAGTATTGCGTTACGCTTGTCGTATTCACCTTTAAGAAGCGTCTCAAGATGGAGCTGCTCTATCTTTCCGCCAAGACTGTCAAGAGTTTCTTCGATTTCGCCCAGGTAATTGTCGTCGGATTCCGCCTCGACAAGCTCGATAAGCGTCTCAAGATCGCTGAGCCCCCTTCGGTAGCCGCTAAGCTCCTCAAGCTTGTCGGATATATACTTTGCCTCCGCGTTAATTTCTGCCGCGCGCTTTGTGTCGCTGTAAAAATCCGGAGCCTGCCTCAGTCCGTCCAGCTCGGCAAGGCGGCTTTTCATTTTTTCGGTATCGAACGCAAGGCAGCAATCGTCGAACTTTGCCGAAAGATTTTTAAGTCTGAATTTATAGTCGTCTAAAGTTAGCATAATCCTCCGAAACGCCGGCGCCCGCCGACAGAGTAAAACGTTTAATCACCTTTTGTTTTCAAGATCCTTGCCCAGACAGCAGTTTTTGTACTTTTTACCGCTGCCGCAGGGACAAAGCTCGTTTCTTCCCACGGTACGGGAGGAATTGACGACGGGAGAATTGACCACGCGCGCGTTGTTACCGCGGTTTTCGACATATTCGACCTTCTGAGCCTCGCGCTTGGGCGCGTTTTCTATATTTACGTGCACAAGAAGAGCAACGGTCTCCTCCTGCATTTTTGCAGTCATTTCCTCAAACATCTCGAAGCCCGCCTTTTTGTACGCTATAACGGGATCCTGATTGCCGTAGGCCTTAAGAACGATGCCTTTTTTCAGCTGATCCATCGAATCGATGTGATCCATCCATTTGGCGTCTATAACGCGCAGCATAATCACGCGCTCAATTTCCGAAAAATCTATGGACGCGCCGGTTTCCTCGCTCATCTTTTTCGCGTCAGCGATTTTGCCCTCGTAAAAAGCCTGGACAGCCGCGTAAAGCTGATCCTTGATTTCCTCAAGTGCCCATTTTTCCATACGCTCCTGCGTAAGGAAATCGGGATCGTCCGGAAGAAGCTTACGTTCTATTTCCTTGTTGAGATTTTCGTAATCCCACTCGTCCCAGTCCACGCGCGGATCGGTAAAATCATCGACGATGATATTAACCTGATCGCGCATCATCTTCATTATCTGATCGTGCGCGTCGATTCCGTCCAGCACCTTATTGCGCTCGCCGTAAATTATGGTACGCTGAGCGTTCATAACGTTGTCGTACTCAAGAACCTGGCGGCGCATGGTATAGTTTCTGCCCTCGATATTGCGCTGAGCGTTTTCTATCTGGCGCGTAAGCATACCCATAGAAAACGGCGTATCCTCGTCGATTTTGAACATTTCGGCTATGCGCTTCATTCTGTCGCCGCCGAAAAGCCGTACAAGATCGTCCTCCATCGAAAGATAGAATACGGACGAGCCTATATCTCCCTGACGGCCGGCGCGGCCGCGCAGCTGATTGTCTATACGGCGGGACTCGTGGCGCTCGGTGCCGATTATGCGCAGACCGCCTACCTTTATGACCTCCTCCTTTTCCTTGTTGGTTTCGGTCTTATACTCGTCGTAGAATCTTTTAAATTCCGCCCGTGCGTGAAGAATATCGGGATCATCGGTATTGTAATACGAAGTGGCGGCCGAAACCGATTCCTCGCTCATGCCGATATCGCGCATACGCTTTATGGCAAGATATTCGGCGTTTCCGCCAAGCATGATGTCGGTGCCGCGGCCGGCCATATTGGTAGCAATGGTGACGGCGCGGAATTTACCCGCCTGAGCGACTATTTCCGCTTCCTTTTCGTGATTTTTAGCGTTCAGCACGTTGTGCGGAACCTTGGCCTTGTGCAGCAGCCGGGAAAGCTCCTCGCTCTTTTCGACGGTAGTAGTGCCAACCAGTACGGGCTGTCCTCGCTGATAGCACTCGGTTATATCCGCCACTACCGCGCGCAGTTTGCCCGCGACAGTCGAATAAACCTGATCGTTTTCGTCAACGCGCTTGGACGGCAGATTGGTCGGAATCGTCACAACGTCAAGATTGTAAATGCCGCGGAACTCCGACTCCTCCGTTTTAGCGGTACCCGTCATGCCGCTAAGCTTTTTGTAAAGCCTGAAATAATTTTGGAAAGTAATTGTCGCAAGCGTTTTATTTTCGCTTTGCACTCGGACGTTTTCCTTTGCTTCGATAGCCTGGTGCAGTCCGTCGCTGTAACGGCGGCCGTCCATAAGTCGGCCGGTAAACTCATCGACGATTACGACCTCGTTTTTGTCGTTGACGATGTAGTCCTTATCCAGCTTCATGATATAATTGGCGCGGATAGCGTTGTTTATATAATGGTTAAGCTCCATATTGTCAACGTCGGAAAGATTGTCCACCGCAAAGAAGCGCTCCGCCTTTTCCACACCGCTTTCAGTAAGCGTAATGGCCTTCTTTTTCTCGTCTATGTCGAGATCCTCAGGTTTAAGGCTTTTTGCAAAGCGGTTGGCGGTAATATACATTTCGCTGCTCTTTCCGCCGCGGCCCGATATGATAAGAGGAGTGCGCGCTTCGTCTATGAGTATGGAGTCAACCTCGTCTATTATGCAGAAATTGAGCGGACGCTGTACCTTGTCACTCTTATAAATGACCATATTATCCCTGAGGTAATCGAAACCCAACTCATTGTTTGTGGCATAGGTGATATCGCAGTTGTACGCCGCGCGCTTTGCCGCGCTGTCCATGCCGGCAATCGCCACGCCGACGGTCAACCCCAGATATCTGTGAACCTTTCCCATCCATTCCGCGTCGCGCTTGGCAAGATAATCGTTAACGGTGACTACGTGCACGCCCTTGCCCGGAAGCGCGTTGAGATAGCTTGCAAGCGTGGCGACAAGCGTTTTGCCCTCGCCCGTGCGCATCTCTGCGATTCGTCCCTGATGCAGAGCTATGCCGCCCATAATCTGCACATGAAAATGGCGCATTCCCAAAACCCTGGAGCTTGCCTCGCGGACAGCCGCGAAAGCCTCCGGCAGAATATCGTCAAGCGTCTCGTAATTATGCTCCAGCCTGTCGCGGAACTCTGCGGTTTTGGCCTTAAGCTGCTCCTCGGTAAGCTTTTTGTACTCCTCTTCGTGCTTTTCGACCTTGGCGGCTATGGCCTCCAGCTTTTTGACGTGCTTTCTGTTATCGCTGCCTGTGATAAACGAAATCAATCCCATATTTTTATAACCTTCCTTGCCTTTCCCGGCATGAATGAAAGCGCCGGGAATAGTTCATTGTATATTATAAACCGAATTTGTTGAACCGATATGACGTTTTTGTGAAATTATTGTCACTTTAAGTCGGGCTTATCCCCGCGTCAGTACATACCGGCAAATTTGATGAAGCCTGCCGCGCCCTCCAGCTTGTGCATTACGGACATAAGCTGCTCCTTATCCAGTCTGCAGTCAAACTCGACATAAAACCAATATCTGAACACGCCGTCGCGGCTGGGACGCGATTCCAGCTTATGCAAATTCAGATCGTAGCCGGCAAGCACGTTCAGCGCTTTTAAAAGCTCGCCCGGACGGTGCCTTGTATCAAACATGACGCTTACGTTTTCACCGCGAAAAACAGGCGACGATTTTATAAGCACAAATCTAGTGGTGTTGCTTTTTGCGTCCTCGATTTCACTGTCCAGCACCGTCTGTCCGGGTAAGGCCGAACGCGCGACGGCAGCCTCGTCCTCAGACTTAAGGGCTTTTAACGCGGCACTGGTACTGGCAACGGGAATCTTAAGAGCGTCAGGAAAAAACTTTTTCAGATATCCGTCGCACTGAGACAATGCCTGCGGATGAGAGTAAATCCTTTTTATTCCGTTTTTCGACGCGCCCGGCAGACCTATAAGCGAATGAGAAATTCCCATAAAATACTGGCCGGTAATATAAACGCCGTAATTCCTGATCGCATCCAGAGCGTCGCCTACCGTACCGCCCACGCTGTTTTCAATGGGGATGACCGCGCCGTCCGTCCTGCCCTGCTCGACCGCCTCGGCGGCAGCGGCAATCGACTGAAAGCCGATAAGCTTATCCGCAGGAAAATTTTTAAGCGCGCAGGCGTAGGTATGACTGCTTTCATCCCCGAAATAACCTATTTTCATTTAGCGCGCTTCCTTTTTCTTCCGCGTTTTTTCTTGACCGTTGCGTTTTCTTTCTCGGGATCAACGCCGGCTGCTTTCACGTCGGCGGCCGGAATTTCAGCCGCCTCCTCGTCCGGGCCCTCCTTTTCCTCCCCTGACGAAAGACTTTCTATTACGTCGTCGTAGGTGCTGCCGACAAGCGCCGCGCCGACCGCAGCCGCCTCTCCTTCCTCAACCGCAATTTCCTTAAGCTTTCCGAAAGCCGCTTTTTCCCTGCGGGTAAACGTGGCGCCGGACCTTGAGTAACAACAAGACAGCTCGATACGGAAATCATTGTAAAACGCGCGCGACGTCAAAAACAGCTCGGCAGATACGTAATTTTTAATTCGGTAATACTGGCCCGTAGCCAAGTCGCGGTCGGCAAAAGCAATCACAGTAACGCTGCCGCCGTGCTCATACTGGCGCGCGGCGTCGGCAAGCCTGGCCGCCGAGTCGTAATCGCCGCCGGCGCATTCGATATTGTTAAGAAGAACGACAATATTTTTACCGCACCTTGCCTGCGCCGCGGCATAATCCCTTGCGCGCGCAACAATAGCGGCGTCCTCCGCAGAGTTTCCTGAACGTGTGAAAACCGCGCCGGCCATTACTCCGCTTAAACGCTCGTAATTATCCGACGATTCTCCAAGACACAAAACGACGGTCTCATCCACCTTGACCGATCTCTCTAGCGAAGCGGCAACGGCGGCGGTTCCCTCCGCAAAATTGAATTTTCCGGAACTGGAAACGATCACGCACTGTCCGAGAACGACCGGCGTAAACACGTCGATAAGTTTAAGCAAAGGATAGCTGCTGCCCGCACTGAGCATCAGCCGCTGATAGGGCTGGAGCACGGCCGTGTCGCTGCGTTTTTCAGACAGCTTTTCAAATAAAGCCGAGTCTATCCTGACTCCGTTTATAGCGTCCACGTAGTGCATACAGAAAAATCCCGCGCTTTCCACGTAGCGCGCGCGTCCGGAAACTATATCGCCGCTTTTTATCCCGTAAATATTGACGAAACGCTTTATTACGCCCACGTCCTCTATATTCTTTACAAAACGGTTAAGCCTAAGCACGCCGCCGGTTTCGTCGCCCTCGAAAACGCCCTCCACGAATCTGCCCAAAACGTAATCGCCGCGGTTATTGTCCTCCAGCAGCTTCATTTCATCGTCCGGCGACAGCTTTTTTACGTCGGCGTCGAGAAGAGGGAGCTTGTCGTCGTCAAAATACTGCAAGCCCCAGATTATATCCATGATCTTGTCTATAAGTACCGTCTTGGAATGAGTGCAGGGAGATTTAACGCCCATGTTTTTTGCCATAACTCTAAGCTCCGCAAGGTTATGAACGTCAAAATAGCCGCGCCCCATACGCTTAAGGGCCTCCTCGTCCGAACGCTTGAGCTCGCTTCTGCCGTTTTCGCTTAAAATCTCCTCGATCGTGCTGTCCTTGAAGGACAGCTTTCTCAAGCTTTTAAATTCGGTTTTATCATTTGTCCCCATTTCTTATCTCCTTAAGGCTTGGGATAACGGCGAAACGTGCGCGCCGTCGTATTTAACGGGCACTAATCTCGCATATTGATTTGATTATATCACAACGCCGTTAATTTGGCAAATTATTGCACTTGATTTTTATTGTATAATGAACAAAAATTTTATATTTTAAGGATTTTGGCCGCCTGCGGATAAAATTTTACGCATCCGGCGGACGGCGAAATAAATTCAGCCGCGCTTAATTCGTATTTTACGGAGCGTGCCAAGGCGCACAAGTCAAACTTTACGAAACAGGCAGACGCCTGTCGAAATATCCCCGCGGACAATAAAACCGACCGCGAGGCAATACGTAATAATCTTTGCCGTTCTCCGCACATGCGCGCGGCTTTTACTCAAAGTCATGTAAACGCAGGACGTTATCTTTATTAAAGCGCTGGCTTTTTCAAAAAGCGCACTAAAAAATCACGGAAAGCCCGTTATAAAGCGATATGTCATAAAATTTGCACGCCGACCGCGTTTATTTTTCGCCGCGCGCGTAAAAAATCCCGTCCTCCATGCCCTGAACGGATTTATCTGAGTCTGCCCGCTCAAGCCTGCACTCGCATAACGCGCAATAATCGGGATTGACTTCTACGGTCAGATACTTCCGTCCAAGCTTTTTTGCAGCGACGGCCGTCGAACCGCTGCCGCCGAAAGGATCGAGCACGACGTCGCCTTTATCGGACGACGCGAGAATCAGCTTTGCCAAAAGCTTTTCCGGCTTTTGCGTGGGATGCGGCGTATTTTCGCGCATTGACCAGTACGGAACCGTTATATCATCCCAGAAATTGGACGGACACGTGTCGCGGTACTTGACTCCGCCGCTCTCGAACCAGTCCTTAGGCGCTCCGTTTTCGCGATAAGGCGCAATTACCCGTTTACGCTGTTTTACCGCCCCGAGATTAAATTTATAGTTTCCCGAAACCGTGCAGTACCAGATATCTTCCATTCCGTTTTTCCAGTTGCCGGCAGCGCCTCTGCCTTTTTCGCGCTGCCACGTTATCCTGTTGCGCACTTTAAAAAATCTTTCCAGCACGGGCGCGATGACCATTCCGCTTTTCCAGTCGCAGCACACGTAAACGGACGCGTTTTTTTTAAGCGTAGGATAAAACGCCTCCACCCACCTTTCCGTAAATTCCCGGTAATCGTCCGCGCTCATCAATTTAAATTCCAGCCCGGCAAACTGCTTATTCACTGTCTCTTATACACATCTCCGAGCCCACGAGACGGAGCTACA
>USBU01000045.1 GCA_900553005.1 uncultured Eubacteriales bacterium
TGTAGCTCCGTCTCGTGGGCTCGGAGATGTGTATAAGAGACAGCCTTACACGCGAATAACCGAAAAATCAATAAATCTTATCCTATACGCTAATATTCTTACGTCCGAAAGCAAGCTCATACATCAAAACGGCAGCGGAAACACCGGCGTTAAGCGATTCTCCGGCACACATCGGCAGGCATAATACTTTATCTGACATAGTAATAACCCCTTCAGAAAGACCGTTAGCCTCGTTGCCGATCGCCAAACACAATTTCCGCCCCGTGATATCAGATGAAAATACGTTTTCTCCCGACATATCCGCGGCAAGGATAATATATCCTGCCGATTTAATCTCCTCCGCCCCGCCAATATCGATATCAAAAATATTTACCCTTGAAATCGCCGACATAGCGCTGCGGACAACCTTTGGGTTATACGCGTCAACACAATTTAAGCAATAAATATCCGAAAACCCAGCAGCCAAAGCCGTCCTGATTATGGTTCCCATATTGCCGGGATCCCTGATACGGTCCAAAAGCAGCGCGTAGCGAGAAACAAAATCCGGGTTATTATGAGGAATATTCGCAGAACATATTATCCCCTGAGAATTTTCTGTATCGGATAGCTTGCAAAATACATTATCGTCACAAATACAAAAACGCACGCCCTCAAATTCGGAGGCATATTTTTCATACGCGCTTTGAGAAAACATTATCATGGGATCGGCTATAAACCGCAAACTGTCTTTTACGGCCCTATATCCCTCAATGAGATAACGTCCGAGTTCCATTCTCAGTTTTTTATTTTTTAAACCGGCAAACATTTTTACCGTGGAATTATCCGGAGACGTAATAAGCATACTTTTGCTCCCGTTTATAAATTTTGACATGCGCGCGTTCTTCTTTCAATAAGCTATTTATATTTATCTTCAGCGAGTCCGATATAAAAAACGCTTTCTTGGAAATAACGCCGTACCATGTCTATTTTTCTTGAAGCTCCCTCATCACTACGATCGCAAATAATCAGTAGCCATAGCTCGGGCTGCAGACAAACAAGCGATTCAACCGTATTTTATATACTTTATCGACACAGTAAGCATTTAACGACATAGTTCGATATCAGAGACTATTTCTCATAAAAATATGCACCTCTCAGTTGTACGACTTGCGAGGCGCATATCACATAATTTAATATAATTTATTTCGCTATTGCTTTGGACGCGGTATCGGCAAGCGCTTTGAACGCAACGGCATCGTTGACCGCTATATCCGCAAGAACCTTTCTGTTCAGCGTAATGCCTGCGCTCTTAAGGCCGTACATAAATTTAGAATAAGACATTCCGTTCTGACGCGCGGCGGCGTTGATACGCGCAATCCACAGCTTTCTGAAATCTCTTTTTTTGCGCCTTCTGCCGATAAAGGCATACATTTGGGATTTCATCACGGCTTCGCGTGCAATACGATACGAACGCGACTTGGAACCGAAATACCCCTTAGCAAGCTTCATTATTTTACGACGCTTTTTTAATGCGTTTACTGCTCTTTTAATTCTCATGGTAATATCCCTCCGTTACTTCTGAATCATGACTTTCAAGGTCGCAGCCTGCTTGTCAGACCCCATATAAGCGCCTTGTCTCAGTCCCATCTTTCTCTTGCTGGACTTTTTGGTAAGGATATGATTCTTACCCTGCTGAGCACGTTTAACGCGTCCTGTTTTCGTAGTGCGGAAACGCTTTTTAGCTCCGCTGTGGCTTTTCATTTTTGGCATTTTATATTGCCCTCCGTAAATGTATTTTTTATTTCTTCGGAGCCAGAATCATGAGAATATTTCTACCCTCCGTCATCGGCTTCTTGTCGAATATGCAAGCATCCTGCACAATGTTGTAAAAGTCGTTCATGACCTGTACGCCCAAAGCCGCGTGCGCCTGCTGCCGCCCTCTCATCCGGATTGAAACCTTAACCTTATCTCCGCCTTTAAGAAACTTCAGGCATTGCTTAGCTTTTGTTTCAAGGTCATGGGTATCAATCGTCATGGACAGCCATATCTCTTTCAATTCGGTAACTTTTTGATTCTTGCGCGCATCCTTTTCTCTTTTTGCGGCGTCGAACTTAAACTTACCGTAATCCATAATTTTGCACACCGGCGGATTTCCGCCGGGATTGATCTTGACCAAATCAAGATTCTTCTCATCGGCCAAGCGATTGGCCTCATGCGCGCTCATTATGCCGAGCTGCTGCCCGTTTTCATCAATAACACGAATTTCCGCATCGGTAATTCTGTCATTAATCTCAACTTCCTTATTGATAACCGTATCCTCCGAAAAAAATAAAATTGAGCGGTATAGATTTACCGCTCAACCGAAAACACGCATAAGACTGCAAACATTAATACGGCGTTACGCGGTCCGAGAACTCCCGACCGGTGAGAATAAATCTACTTCCAACTTTAGATATTATAAACTATCCGACAATGTTTGTCAAGGATTTATGCTTCAATTTAAAACTTTATTGTCGTTTTCTTCCTTAACCTTGCTTAAAAAAGCTTCAAAACTCATAGCGCCGAGATCCCCATCCTTGCGGCTACGCACAGACACGACCTTATTTTCAACGTCCTTATCGCCGATTATCAGCATATAAGGAATTTTTTCCAACTGCGCTTCCCTGATTTTGTAACCGATTTTTTCATTTCTTAGATCAGTCTCGGCGCGCAGTCCTGCCGACTCAAGCTTGGCAGCGATGGCTTCGGCCTCGCCGGCAGTCCTGTCAGTAAGAGACAAAACCCTTATCTGAGTAGGACTCAACCACAACGGCAATGCTCCGGCGTATTTCTCAAGCAGCAGCGCAATTGTACGCTCGTAACACCCAATCGAGCTGCGATGAATGATATACGGACGCGCTTTATTGCCATTTTCATCAATATAACTCATATCAAAACGCTCCGCAAGGAACATATCAATCTGAATCGTGATAAGAGTATCTTCTTTTCCATGAACGTTTTTAATCTGAATATCGAGCTTAGGGCCGTAAAACGCCGCCTCTCCTATGCCAACAGAATATTTAAGGCCTATGTGGTCGAGTATACGCTTCATTTCCCCCTCGGCATAAGCCCATTCTTCGGGATCATCTATATACTTTTCCTTATTTTCCGGATCCCATTTGGAAAAACGATACGAAACGTCTCCGTCCAGCCCCAACGACTTAAGCATAAACATAGCAAGATCCAAACAGCCAAGAAATTCCTTTTCCAGCTGCGACGGCATACATATCAGATGCCCCTCGCTTAACGTAAACTGTCTCACTCTGATTAAACCGTGCATTTCACCGCTGGCCTCATTTCTGAAAAGCGTCGAAGTCTCGCCGTAGCGAAGCGGCAGATCCCGGTAAGATTTAAGTCCGTTATTATATACCGTGTACTGGAAAGGACAAGTCATAGGACGAAGCGCGTAAACTTCCTCATCCTTTTCCTCGTCGCCCATTACAAACATACCGTCCTTATAATGATCCCAATGTCCGCTTATCTTATACAGCTCGCTTTTAGCCATGTACGGAGTTTTGGTAAGTACGTAACCGCGGCGGCGCTCCTCATCCTCAACGAATCTGTTAAGAATCTGAAACAGCCTTGCTCCCTTCGGCATAAGCAGCGGAAGCCCCTGACCTATCACGTCGGACGTCATAAAATAGCCAAGGTCACGACCGATTTTATTATGGTCCCTAAGCTTTGCCTCTTCAAGTGCCTTTAGATAATCTTCAAGCTCAGCCTTCTTTTCAAATGCAGTTCCGTAAATACGCGTAAGCATTTTATTCTTTTCGTCGCCCTTAAAATATGCGCCGGTAATCTGCGTCAGCTTAAAATTCTTGATTTTTCCCGTAGTCGGGACGTGCGGTCCGCGGCATAAATCCGTAAATTCGCCCTGCGAGTAAAATGTGATTACGGCGTCCTCAGGCAACTCCTCGATAAGCTCGACTTTATATGTTTCACCCTTAAGCCGCATGAAATCCAAAGCCTCGCTGCGCGACACCTCTTTGCGCACAAACGGAAGATCCTCTTTTACGATTGCCGCCATTTCCTTTTCAATAGCGTCAAGATCCTCTTTCCCTACAGGACGTGAAAATTCGATATCGTAATAAAATCCGTTGCTGATAGCGGGACCGATTGCAAACTTTACGTCTTTATACAATCTTTTTACCGCCTGCGCCATTATATGCGCGGCGCTGTGCCGATAAATTTCAAGTCCAGCCTCATCCCGAGCAGTCAGTATGGATAAAGCGCAGTCGTTATTCGGCACATACGAAAGGTCAACCTTTCTACCATCCACTACCGCGCCTACCGCAGCGCGCGCAAGTCCCTCGCTGATCGATTTTGCAATCTCAAAACAGCTTATTCCTTTTTCTCGCTCGATAACGCTTCCGTCCTTCAAAGTGATTTTCATATAAATAAACCTCCGATGATTTAGCAAATAAAAAGTCCTTAAAGTCAATACCAAACTTTAAGGACGAATTTCTCCGTGGTTCCACCTTAATTCGCCGTTCATGCCCGAACGGCCTCGTTAAAATCCGATTACGTCGGAAAAACGCTTCCTCGCAGGCGGTTTCGTCATTGCGCTTTTAAGCATGCCGTTTTCAGCCGGCGGCGGCACTCTCTGAAGCTTTGAAACGCAAGCTACTTGTCCATACGATAAGGAAATAACAGCTATTTAAGCCTTATTGGTTACATTATATGACTATTATTAGCGTTTGTCAACGCTTTTAAGCAACTTTTCAATACAATTCAATTCTGATCCTGGACGTAGCAAACGTTAATACGAAAATTTTACCGCAGCCTGCCGATTTTAATACTCGCGAGCATTCCTCCGCGGTTGCACCCGTTGTAAATACGTCGTCTATCAATACAAGATTTCTGTCTTTTATCAAAGCGTCATCTTTCAGAGCAATCGAATCTTTAATCGCTTCGGCGCGTTGGCGCTTGTTCATCCGCGCAAAATTTCCGGTCTTTTTGACGCGCTCCAGCGCATCGATAACAGGAATCCCAGTGAATCCAGAAAAGGCTTTGGCAATTTCTTCAGCCTGATTATAGCCTCTTGCCCTTTGCTTACGCTTAAGCATTGGAACAAACACCGCGGCGTCAGCTGAAAAATTGCTATCAACGTAAACGTCCGTCATAAATTGCGCCATAATACCGGACAGATATTTACCCGATCCGAATTTAAGCCGACGTATCAGTCCGACAACTTCGTTTTCGTATACGAACGGCGCCCTGGCCGCTTCAAAAGTAAATCCGTGATTCTGACAGTCGTCGCAGTATTCCGCCATGTTCTTCATGGCTCTGCCGCATTTTAAGCAAAATTTCGTATTGAAATCCAGCTTACAGCGCTCACAAACACAATACCGCGTGCTTTCCGGCAAATCGTCGCCGCAAACCACGCACTTAATCCCCGAAGGATAAAACATTTCCGAAAAAATGCGCGCCGGTCCCATTATTTCAAACGTAAGGTCTCCCTGGCGATTACCAGTTCCTCGTTAGTGGGAATTATATAAACAGCAACCTTTGAATTCGGCTTAGAAAGTTTTGTAATTTCACCGCGCGGTACATTATTGTTCTTCTCAAAATCAAAATCGATTCCTAAAAATTCCAACCCGGACATAACTTTCTCGCGCACGATTTCAGTATGCTCGCCGATACCGCCGGTAAATGCTACGCAGTCCAGCCCTCCCATCGCGGCGGCATAAGAGCCGATGTACTTTTTCACTCGGTAAGCAAACATATCTACGGCAAGTCTTGCTCTGTCGTTACCGGCGTCCATAGCGGCAACAAGATCCCTGAAATCGGAGGAAACGCCGCTTACGCCAAGCACTCCGCTCTTTTTGTTAAGATAATCCGTCGCTTCGTGAATATCGAGCCCCTTTTTATCCATAACGTATTCCAAAACAGCCGGATCTATGTCTCCGCTTCTCGTACCCATAACAAGTCCTTCCAAAGGAGTCAAGCCCATGGAGGTATCGACGCAGCGGCCGTCCTTAACCGCGCTTACGCTGGCGCCGTTGCCCAAATGGCATACGATAAGCCTGAAGTCTTTTCTTCCCATAAGGCGCGCGGCCTCGCCCGATACAAACAAATGACTTGTGCCGTGGAAGCCGTATTTTCTTATTTTATAATTTTTATAGTCGTCATACGGAATAGCATACATATATGCGTAATCGGGCATAGTGGAATGGAACGTTGTATCGAATACGGCTACCTGCGGAGCGTGAGGCATGGCGGCGCGGCACGCTTTTATTCCCATAATGTTAGGCGGCATATGCAAAGGTCCGAGATCGACATTATTTTCGATTTTTTTCAGCGTTTCGTCAGTCACAAGAGCGCTTTCCTTAAAATCCATACCGCCGTGGAGCACGCGGTGTCCGACGGCCGCGATTTCCTTCATATCAGAAATTACTCCGTTCTCTTTATCCACCAACGCGTTCAGCACCATTTTAATGGCCTCCGAGTGCGTAGGCATAGCTCCCGGAATTTTTACCTCGCCTTTTTTACCCTTATGAACCAGCACCGAGCCGTCCTGACCGATACGTTCGCACACGCCTTTTGCGAGCACGCTTTCGTTATCCATTTCTATAAGCTGATACTTAAGTGACGAACTACCTGCGTTTACAACCAAAATTTTCATTGTTTCACCCTGAAATTAAAATATTTTTATTAAGCCTGCAAGGACGTCATTGCCACTACGTTTACTACGTCGTCCACCGAACACCCGCGAGAAAGATCGTTAACGGGCCTATTAAAGCCTTGGCAAATAGGTCCTATCGCTTCGGCGCCGGCCAAACGCTGCACAAGCTTGTAACCGATATTTCCGGCCTGAAGATCCGGGAATATAAGCACGTTAGCTTTGCCGGCGACCGGACTTCCGGGCGCTTTAAGCGTAGCGACAGACTCCACAAGCGCAGCGTCGGCCTGCAATTCCCCGTCTACATTCAAAAAAGGCGCGCTTTCACGGACAAGCGCAGTCGCTTGGCTTACCTTATCAACAAGAGCGTGCTTTGCGCTTCCCTTTGTAGAGAAAGACAGCATTGCAACTTTCGGATCAATGCCGGCAATCTTTTTGGCGCTGTCCGCCGAAGCAATCGCAATTGCCGCAAGCTGTTCGGCCGTAGGCTCGGGATTAACGGCGCAATCGCCGAAGACAAGCACTCCGTTTTCTCCGTAACGGCTGTTGTCAGGCATAATCATTATAAAGCAGCTGCTGACCGTTGAGATCCCGGAAGCGGTTTTTATTATCTGAAGCGCCGGCCGAAGAACGTCGCCGGTCGAATTGACAGACCCCGCAACCATACCGTCCGCCTTGCCGGTTTTAACAAGCATTACTCCAAGATAAAGCGGATTTTTTACAAGCTTTCCGGCCTGAACCCTATCCATACCTTTCGCCTTTCTCAGCTCGTAAAGGAGCTCGGAATATTCCGTAAGATCCGACGCGTCGGGATTAAGAATATCCACCCCGTCAAGATTGACGTCGGGACATTTTTTTGCGATTACGTCAGGTCTTCCTATAAGCGTAATCCTGGCAATCTTCTGGCGGGTGATGCTTTCAGCCGCCCTTATGATACGCTCCTCCTCGCCCTCGGCCAAAACAATGCGTTTATTTAGCTTAGACGCTTTTTCCTTGATACTCTCCAACAATGACATGATAAATTTTTCTCCTTTTAGCGCCGATTAAGGTGCAAATTAATCAATAAAATGCTATAATAATTTCGCACAATGAAATCTTGCCGCCGAAATTGACGATTGTTGTAAATATTATACCACCTAAGACCATAAAAGTAAAACCTTTTCAGGAGTTTATCATGAAAATTTGCGCCGTAATCTGCGAATACAATCCATTGCATACGGGTCATCTGTACCAGCTTTCAGAAGCTAAAAAAAGCTTTGACGAAATCATCTGTATAATGCTGTCTCTTATACACATCTGACGCTGCCGACGACTTAATAGGTGTAGAT
>USBU01000046.1 GCA_900553005.1 uncultured Eubacteriales bacterium
GAGATGTAGCTCCGTCTCGTGGGCTCGGAGATGTGTATAAGAGACAGGCTTAAAACCGAATATCCGGATCGCAGGATCTCCGTTGTGGACACCAAGCACATAAGCATGGCGGCGGGTATAGTCGTTTATTACGCGGCCAAGCTGCATGCTTCCGGCGCGTCTGACGACGAGGTCGTAAAATTTGTAGAGGCTTTCCGCAACCGTGTCAAATGCTATTTTACCGTATCTAATCTGATATACTTAAAACGCGGCGGCAGGCTTTCCTCTTTCAAGGCGTTCGTAGGCACGCTGTTCGATATAAAGCCGCTCATTTCCAATGTAGACGGCAAGCTGGAGAATATAGATAAATCCAAGGGCAGAAAAAAATCGCTTAAGGATCTTACAGCTTATATCGATAAGGACGGCGTGGATTTAAACTATCCTATAGTTATCATGAACGCCGACAGCGACGCGGATAACGAGTTTACCGTTTCCATGATTAAAGAAAAGTATCCCGATGCGGAAATCTGGCAACAATTAGTAGGTCCGGTCATAGGCAGTCATTGCGGGCCGGATACGATAGGTCTGATTTTCGTAGCGCCAGAAAAATAACCGAGGTTTTAAATATTAATTGACTTTTTGCCGTAAACTTTTCGCCATAGTTATATCCGCGCTTTGCGCAGGGCTTTGCGTTTCCTGCTCCGGCGGAGCATATGTGACCGAGACGCAGACCGTATTTTCTTCCGGTCTGGTGTTTTCGGTTTCTTTAAAAGGCGGAAACGAACGCGCGGCGATAGACGAAATGCTCGATTTTCTTTCCGAGGTGGACAAGTCCGTCAATATAAACCGCAGCGACAGCTTGCTGTCCGGCTTCAATGCGCTCAGCGAAGGGCAGAGGATAGAGGTGGATTATCACGCGTATAAGCTGGCTGAGTCCGCTCAGGAAATTTATTATGAAACTGACGGTGCGTTTAACGCGGCATTGTCAGGGGTATCGGCCGCCTGGGGCGTGGACATTGCCGGTATAAACCGTTATGTGTACGGCAACGGCAGCGTGACTCAGCCGCCGTCGCTTCCCGGAAAGGAGCAGCTGTCGGAGCTGATGGGTTTTACCGATATGAGCGGTTACAGCTGTTATACGTCCGGCGGAAAATATTATTTAGAAAAGCAGCTTACTGAGCTTAAGCTTGACCTCGGAGGCATAGCCAAGGGATATTGCGCCGATAAGTGCCGCGAAATAGCGTTGAAAAACAATGTTGAATCCGCTCTTATCAAAATCAGCGGAAACGTTATGCTGGTGGGTGACTTTTTTGACGGAAAAGCCTATCGGCCGTGGGGAGTGGGCGTTATAAATCCGCGCAGCGTCGATATTACGTCCCCGCAGTACGTGTGTGGGTTTTACCGCAGCGGCGACGCGACGGTAGTCACCAGCGGCGACTACGAGCGATGTTATAATTATTATTACGACGGCGGAGCCAGGGTGAAGATTTGCCATATAATAGACGGAGCCCGACTGATGCCGGTGGGAGTGGAGTACGACGAGGCCGCAGGGCGATATAAAAACAGCGATTCTTATGTTATTTCCGCTACGGTCATCGGTGAAAATTCCATGCTTGCCGACGCTTACGCTACCGCGGTGTGCGTTATGGGAGCGGAAAGGGGCGCGGAATTTCTTAAAGCAAAGGGCTGCGACGGGATAATCTTTACCTCCGACAAAAAATACGTCGCTGTGGGAGACGTCGATTTCACCGATACGGAAACGCTTTATCTTACAGAATATGAAAGCCTATGACCGATATCAATAAAGTCAACGCCGTAAAATCTTCGCGCCCGATGCGGATTTTCGATATCGTCGTAATTGCGTTGATTTCGCTTTCGGCGGTCGTGCTGTCCCTGACCGGCTTCGGTACGGGCGGCGCGGGAAACAGAGCGGCGGTGACCTTTGACGGCAGGACCGAATATTACGAGCTTTCGTCTGACAGGACGATAAAACTCGAAACTTTGACGGTAGTGATAGAGGACGGCTTTGTTTACGTGCGCGACAGCGAATGCGGCGATAAAATCTGCGAGCGGTCCGGAAAGATAAATAAGGTTAACCAGTCTATCGTGTGCCTGCCGGCCGGAGTAATCGTTACGGTGGTGGGAGAAAGCGATTTTCAGGTGGATACGGGTCAGGAAAAATGACGGAAATAATCAAAAATGAAATCTAAACGTATCGCATATTTGGGACTGTTTACCGCGGCCGCGCTTGTAATGCACGTGATAGAAAGCTCTCTGCCGCCGCTTCTGGCGTTTGCGCCCGGCGCCAAAATGGGGCTTAGCAACGTCGTCAGCCTGGTGGCCCTGTTCATACTTGGGGCTTCCGACGCTTTTATCGTGCTTATCCTGAGATGCCTTTTAGGGGCCGTATTCGGCGGAAATATTTGGTCGCTTGCATATTCGCTTCCGGCGGGGATTGTTTCGCTGACCGCCGAAACGATTTTAATAAAGTTTGTGTTTCCGCGCGTTTCGCTTGTGTCCGTCAGCTTTATCGGCGCGCTTTGCCACAATGCGGTGCAGCTTGCCGTCGCTTCCGTCACGGTTGGGGTAAATCTTTTACCCGTTTTACCTCTAATGCTGCTTGCCAGCGTCGTAGCCGGACTGTTTGTGGGCTTCGCAGCTTATTTCTGCGTTAAGTATATACCCTCTTTCGTTTATATACTGCCGTTAAAGCCGGACGGCGGTAGAAAATAAAAATATTACGATTTTACGGAGATGAAGCATGAGCAATTACAGCACCAGGATGAACGGATTAAACGGTTCGGCAACGCGTGAAATTCTGAAGCTTACCGCGCAGCCGGAAATGATTTCGTTTGCGGGCGGACTGCCTGCGGCCGAATGTCTGCCTGCAGAGGAAATAAGGCTGATTGCCGCTGACGTTTTAAGCGGCAGCGGCGCTGTAGGCGCTTTGCAGTACGGCGTAAGCGAGGGCTTTATGTTTTTCCGTGAAGAGCTGCGAGGTTTTTTGGCCGACGTAGGAGTTAAAACCGACTCGACGGACAATCTTTTCGTAGTTTCTGGCGGACAGCAGGGCATAGATCTTATGTGCAAAGTTTTTCTTGACAAGGGCGACGTCGTGCTGGTTGAAAATCCGACGTATTTGGCTTTTTTGCAAATTGCAGCTACATACGAGGCAAGAGTTATAGGAGTAAAATCGGACGGCAGCGGACTGGACCTGAACGATCTCGAGGATAAAATTAAACGTTATTCTCCCAAGCTTATTTATACCGTGCCGACTTTTTCCAACCCTACCGGCCGGTCGTATTCTCTCGATAACCGCAAGGGGATAGCCGCGCTTGCTTCCCGTTACGACGTTATGGTGCTTGAAGACGATCCTTACGGCCGGTTAAGATTTTCCGGTCAGCCTTTGCCAGCGCTTAAAAGCTTTGACACGACGGACAACGTGGTTTACGTGACCAGCTTTTCCAAAATACTTTCTCCCGGTCTGAGAGTGGGAGTAATGGCGGGAGGAAAAGAGGTAATAAGAAAATTGGTGATAGCAAAGCAGGGCACCGATCTTCATACGGCCTCGCTTTCGCAGTTAATTGCGTTCGAGTATTTAAAGCGCGGCTGTCTCAAGCCCAATATAGCGCGCAGTCTGCCGATATACCGACATAGGGCTGAGGCTATGGCGGCTGCTTTGGATAAATACATGCCGGAGGAATTCAGTCGTACCGATCCGGAAGGCGGGCTTTTTATCTGGGGCGAATTTTCAGTTCACGTGGATACGGGCAAATGCTTTGCCGACGCGGTTAAGCGCAACGTAGCTTACGTCGAGGGAAGCGTATTTTACGCCGACGGTAATGGCAAAAATACATTAAGGCTTAATTATTCAAATGCTGATGAAGAAAAAATAGAGCGCGGAATACGCGCTTTGGGCGATATGTTTAAGGAAAAAGTTACGGAGGTTAAATAAAACTGATATGAAAATCGAAAACAAAAATGCATTCGACGTGCTTAAGGAAAGAGGCTTTATCAAGCAAACTGTTTACGAAGATGATTTATACAAGCTTTTAGGCAAGGAGAGCACGCCGTTTTACGTCGGCTTCGATCCGACGGCGGACAGCCTTCATATCGGTCATTATATTCCCATTATGGCCATGGCGCATATGCAGCGCGCCGGGCATAAGCCGATTGCCCTCATAGGCGGCGGTACGGCCATGATAGGCGATCCGTCAAATCGCACCGACATGCGTAAAATGATGACTAAGGAAACCATTGCCGGAAACTGCGCCGCATTCAAAAAACAAATGTCGCGTTTTCTGCTTTTCGAGGGCGAAAACGCCGCGATAATGGTAAATAACGGCGATTGGCTGCTCGATTTGAATTACGTGGATTTCCTGCGCGATATCGGCATCAATTTTTCGGTCAACAAAATGCTTACGGCGGAGTGCTTCAAGACAAGGCTGGAGCGCGGACTCAATTTTCTCGAGTTCAATTACATGCTGATGCAGGCATACGATTTTCTGGTGCTGTACCGTAAATACGGCTGCAAGCTGGAAATAGGCGGAAACGATCAGTGGTCCAATATTCTTGCCGGAGCCGACCTTATAAGACGGCTCGAGGGCGAGGACGCTTTTGCGATGACGTTTACGCTGTTGGAGACCAGCGACGGCAAAAAGATGGGCAAAACGCAGAAGGGCGCTTTGTGGCTGGACCCGGACAAGACGTCCCCGTATGATTTCTATCAGTATTTCCGTAACGTTGAGGATGTCAAGGTTGAGGAATGTCTCAAGCTGTTGACCTTTATGGAGCTTGACGAAATTGCCGAGCTGGTTAAATATAAGGACGAGCGCATAAACGCCGCCAAGGCCAGGCTCGCGTATGAGGTTACAAAGCTCGTTCACGGCGAGGAGGAAGCTGAAAAGGCCAGGAAACAGGCGGAGGCCGCTTTTTCCAACAATGCGGACGATATGCCGCGCATCGAAATTTCAGCCTGCGCCGATATAACGCTGGTTGACGCCATGGCGCTCGCAAAGGTGGCGGCGTCCAAAAGCGAGGCCCGCCGTCTTATCGAGGGCGGAGGCGTGCGCGTCGGAGAGGTCAAGGCTTCAGATGTAAATGCAAAGCTGTCGGATTTCGGCGTAAAGGACGAATTCGTGCTGCATAAGGGGAAAAAGGTGCACGTAAAGGTCGTTTTGAAATGATCGAATACCGTACTGCCGGCTGCTACGAGGAGGAGTCTGAAGTACGCCGTTCTCGCTTTATCGGCGTGGTCAGACATGCGGATTGCGAGGAAAGCGTATTTGCCGAGCTTAACGCACTGCGTAAAAAATATTCGGACGCCACGCACGTATGCTATGCGGCGATTTTCGACCGCGTCGGCAATGCCGCCCGCTTTTCGGACGACGGAGAGCCGTCAGGAACCGCCGGACAACCGATTCTCGAGGCGCTTAAAAACAGCGGTTACAAGGAAACGCTCGTTGCGGTCGTAAGATATTTCGGAGGGATAAAGCTCGGCGCGGGCGGGCTTGTGCGCGCTTATTCTGCGGCAGCGTCGTCGGCGCTTAAAAACGCTCCCGGATTTATATGCGAGCCCTGCGACTTTTACGTTCTTAAAACGGATTTTTCCAAAGCCAGGCGTTTTTCCTCGGCGGCTGCACGACTCGGACTAACGGTGACAAAAGCCGAATATTCCGACCGCGTGACGTTTACGGTTTATGCTCCGGCCGGTGTGCCGGTGGAGTGCGGAATTGCCGAACTTTTGGGAGAAGCTCCCGATTTAGTAAAGGTAAAAACCGATTATATTAAGCGTCCCGAAGCGGGAAATTTAGATTCTAAAAGCTTAAATTCAGCAAAGGAGAAATAAATATGAGCAATATCGAAACCAAGTGCGTACAGGCGGGCTACCAGCCGGAAAACGGCCAGCCGAGAGTCGTACCCGTAGCTATGAGCACGACTTTCAAATATGAATCCACAAAGGAGGTCGGAGATCTGTTTGACCTTAAAGCGGACGGTTTTTTCTATACGCGTCTAGGCAATCCCACGGTGGCGGCCGTGGAAAGCAAAATCGCTCAGCTTGAGGGCGGCGTCGGCGCGCTGATGACTTCCTCAGGGCAGGCTGCTACGCTCATTTCCGTACTTAATATCGCTTCGGCAGGAGACCATATTCTGTCGTCAATCGATATTTACGGCGGTACGACCAATCTTTTGGCCGTAACGTTAAAAAAAATGGGTATAGAGGTTACGCTTATGCGGTTTGACGACCTTGCCGAGGTCGAAAAGAATATCCGTCCCAATACCAAAGCCATTTTCGGAGAGACGCTTGCAAATCCTGGCTTGGAGGTACTGGATATTGAAAATCTGTCGCGGCTTGCTCACAAGCACGGCATTCCTTTGATTGTGGATAATACTTTCGCCACGCCGTATCTGTGCCGTCCGTTCGAGTGGGGCGCGGATATAGTTGTTCATTCGGCCTCAAAGTATCTCGACGGGCACGCCATGTCCCTTGCCGGCGTAATAGTGGACGGCGGTAAATTCGACTGGGCGGCAAGCGGTAAGTTTGACGGGCTTACCCGCCCGGACGAAAGCTATCACGGGTTAAGCTATACACAATCTTTCGGTACGGCCGCCTATATTACTAAAGCAAGAGCTCAGCTAATGCGCGATCTCGGCTCCGCCGTCAGCCCTATGAATGCGTTTTTAACTAACGTCGGCATAGAGACGCTGCATCTGAGAATGGATCGTCACAGCGAAAACGCGCTGGCGGTTGCGGAGTATCTTTCCGCGCATCCCAAGGTAAAGTCAATTAAATATCCGGGGCTTAAGACGGATGAAAATTATGATAAATGCCGTAAATATATGGGCGGCAAGGGCAGCGGGGTAATTACGTTTGAGCTCGGCTCATACGATGCATGCGTAAGGTTTATGGATTCGCTTAAGCTTGCCTGTATAGTGGTTCACGTGGCCGATGCGCGCACGGGAGTGCTGCATCCGGCATCCAGCACGCACCGTCAGCTTACGGCCGAGCAGCTTATCGAGGGCGGAATTTCCAAGGAGACCATCCGTCTCAGCGTGGGAATAGAAAGCGCAGAGGATATAATTGCGGATATCGCTCAGGCGCTCGTAAACGCTTAAAGTCCAAAGCGGTTTAAGGTACTGCCGCCGTTAAGGAGAAATCAGTTTTGAATAAAATAAAAAACGCTTTGCAGACTATACGGGTAAAAACGGGCATAGAATGCGCTCTGTTTTCCGCATTCGGAGAACTTGTCTTTTCGGCTTCGGGCGGCAATATTCCGTTTGCGCTGCCATCCCAGGATAAATTCGTCGATAACATAGCTCAGGAAAAGGGCGTGACGTATTTAAGAGTACACAGTCAGCCGGGCAACTATTACGTTGCGGTGCTGGGCGAGGGAAAAGCGGAGAAAAATTACGCGCTTTTTATAGAGGCGCTCATCGGCTCCGAGGAGGAGCGTTTCCGCGATGACGTAAACGTAGAAGAAAAGCTGCGGATGCTGCTGTCGGGAGAGCTGAATTCCGTACAGCGCAATATGCTACGCGCGTATTTTTCGGACATAAAATTCAATCATTTTATGTTATCGTTGGTAACGCGCACTCATGATATGCAGGAGGGGCTGAAGCACTTTTTGTCGGCTGTTGTCGGTAAGCGCGATTATATAGTCGCGATGGACGAGCGCACTATAGTCTATTTCCGCGCGGTAGACGACGCGGACGAGTACCGTTCAGCCAACGAATTTGCGTCCATTTTATACGAAAATATCAAGGAGGAGCTGCGCATCGACCTTGTCGTTTCAACCGGCGGCACGATAAGATCCTTTCACGAGCTTGCGGGCAGCTATGAAAAGGTAATATTTACGTATAAGTTCGGACGGCTGATCAACCCCGGCTGCAACGTTTACTCGTATAAGGATTATGTTCTGATACGTCTGCTTTCGGATATCCCGAAATCTGTCTCTTATACACATCTCCGAGCCC
>USBU01000047.1 GCA_900553005.1 uncultured Eubacteriales bacterium
CGAGATGTAGCTCCGTCTCGTGGGCTCGGAGATGTGTATAAGAGACAGACTAAAATTGGCTTTGCAGGGCGCTGATAATCGCGTTACCGTAAGAGATTTTGAAAAGCTGGTTAAAAATTATTTAAATCCGAAGCCGGAAAAGCCCAAGCAGGAGCAGAGCGTCGAGCTTAAGGATATGGTTGCCCGCATGCAAAGGAGTTTTGCGACTAAAGTTTCGGCGTTGGGAAACGATAAAAAGGGCAGAATATATATAGATTATTATAATCGGGACGATTTAGATCGTATTTGCGAAATATTGGAGACTATTGAAAAATATTACGTGCCCGGTAAAGATGTATAAACGTATAAATTGTTTCACGTGGAACAAACCCCCGTTATAATTTAACGGGGGTTTGTTTTAATTGTTTCACATGAAACATTATTGTCATCGTCAGTGTCTGTTTCACGTGAAACAAATAGATTTGTATCCATAGACAGATTTAATGACTGTTTATGGCTGGATTTTGTAACGTGTTATAAAAAATGTGGATAACCTTAGATTTTTAATGAAGTTATCCACTATAATCGGTAGGTTATCCACAAAAACCTTTTAATTTACATAATCTCAATAATCGTCTTCCGAAGAGGAGGAGCTTTTTAGCTTGTTTTTAGTCCACTTTGTAAAATCGTTTGTTAATTTAATTACTGCGGCGAGTTCGGCAATAAAAAGAAATTGCGATATCAGAATTAAAACTGTCAAAGACATATAACAGCCGGCAATATATTTAATGGCGATAAGAGCCAGAATTACGCAGCAGTGAAAAAAGCAGAAGCAGGTGAAAAGTATGCCGGAAACGAAATTGGAAATTTTCCAAAGCGTTAAGTTCTTTCGGTTAAGTTTGTTTCTGTAGCCGATAAAAAAATTAGGTTTTGAAAATTTACTGCATAATAAGTATATAATTCCTACTATAAACAGCAGCGCAGGATACATAAACGTTAAAAAATCATATGTATCAAACAAGATAAATTACTCCTTAAAAAATAATAGTTATGATATAATAATTAAATATTGCGATTGAGCAGAGCGTATTTTTTTGGCGTTATGCCAACGTGCTTTTTAAATTGACGGATAAAATGGAATTCGTTAGAATATCCGCATTTCAGCGCCACGTCAAAAATAGGCATTGTATTGCTTTGTCTTAATAGGCGCTTGGCGTAATCCATGCGCGCTACTATGAGATCCTGATTGGGCGTAGTTTTAAAAATCGATTTATACAGTACGTAAAATCTCGATTCGCTTAAATTTATTTGCTCCGCCATGTGTTGAATGGTCCAATTTTTATCGAGATTGGAGAAAACCTGATTGCGCAGCATTTTAAAGTCTATCTGAGTCTGGTAGTCGATGGTGTATTCGCTGCTGACCGAATCCAGTCTGCGGTTTATCATACGGAATAATATCGTGATATATTCCGAAATAATCTTTTCGTAGTGCTTTTCCGCCCCGAAAAGCTCGGCTTCAAGCGTTTTGGTTATGTCCGTAATAAATCCGCAGTTTTTAGGATAATAAATTTTTCCGAATTCCAGTCCGGCGTCGGTTACGGCGTCGGCGGCGTCCGGTCCGTCGAAATGAAACCAGTCGTGAATCAACTCGGTATCGGGCGAGTAAAAGTGATGCGGAACGTTTTTGTCCATTATTATAACAGCGTTTGGCTCGGTTACCAGAATTTTACCGTCTACCAGCATATGAACGGGTTTCCAGAAATGAAGAAAGGTATATTCGTTCAGTCCGTGCTGGCGGAAAAGATTAAAGCCCTTTTTTTCCGGCCAAGCGTGTCTAATACGGCTTATTTCCATTGATATAACCTCCGAAAAAGTATGAAACAACAATAAAAATCAAGTTAAATATTCGTCAAAACGCAAGCGCGAAGCCAGCAGGAAAGAAGATATTGTCAACCGGTCTTATCGTGGAGCTTGACGCTTTAATTATAATCGTAAACAGATAACCATGACTTAATATAAAAGCTGATCCGAAACGAATTTTTTGAGCGCTCGTTTTGCGTTAAGCGCTTTTCTGCGCTTATACTTCAAGCGGCGTTGGCAAGGCGCTGAATCTATGCGTGAAAATTCGTTTTTGATAAATTGGCAAACGCTTTCCTTGTTTTGATTTTAAAGTTAAGCGGCATAAGTTTTAGATGCGGCAATATTCAAAAAACTTATCGCAGGGAGCATGTAAGTCGTGTAATTTTTTTCTCGGAAATCATTGCGCAGAATTCTTTTTCCGTTAGTCTGGTTTTTTATCGGTTACCGCGCTTTGCAGAAAGAAATTATGCCTCCCGTTTATGCGAGTTATTCCGTATCAATATAAAAATTTTAGCACAAGCAATAGGATTTGTCAATTTTTCAACGACTTTACTGTTATAATATTTCTTGCATTTTTTCTTGCGTTGACTTATAATATAATCAATATGCCGATGCGGTTTTTTTATTGGCGGAATACGTAAGGTCTTGTTTGATTTTTAAGGGTTTTGTATCGGTTTTTTTAAAAAATCTAATTTCCGCACATATAAAGATACGGCAGATTGATCCGATGCGCTACTTCGCGTTGACCGGGCCGAAGCGGTCGATAACCGCATAAAAATTTTTCGCGTCCCGGCCTGATTGCGGTTTTTCGCCATTGGAAAAACCCTAAACGGCTATAAAAATTTATTTTATAAGGAGTAGAAAATGGCAAAAATGGAAATTACGGCTAAAAACGGACAGCTTCTGCCCGCGTACCCGTTGTTTGTAAAGGATCCTTTCTTTTCGATATGGTCGCCCGCCGATAAGCTGAACGGCGGCGATACCATCTTCTGGACTGGAGCCAGAAGAAGAATTTACGGTATCGTAAACTGTGACGGTAAAAGTTATTCTTTCCTGGGCTTCAGGGATAAGACGGAGCCGCTTGAGCAGACCGGAGTTTCGCTGACGGCGTTTTCCACCGATTACAGCTTTACCGCGCCGGAATTCGATCTTAAGGTAAGCTTTCTTTCGCCTTTGCCTCCCGATAATCTCGAGCTTTTATCCTGCCCCGTATGCTACTTAAGCTACGAGGTAAAACCCAAAAAGAATATTGAAAAGCTTTCCGTAAGTCTTTTCGTGCATGAGGAGACCTGTTACGACCGCGTTAAATCGCCTGTGCGCGGCGGCGTTCATACGCTTCCCGAAGGAGAGTGCGCGTGGTTCGGTCTCAAAAAACAGCAGGTTATGTCTCAAGCGTTTGACGACAGCGCCGCCGAGTGGGGATATTGGTACCTTACCGGACAGAAGGCTTTTCTCGTCAGCTGGGAGGCTATAGACAAGTACGCGCTTACCGGAGAGCTGGATTTTATCTGTAACGAAAATTCCGAGAAATTTATCGCCGCGGAGAATATTCATGAAAATTTCGGCGGCAAAGTTTCCGGTATGCTGACCTTTGCGTTCGATGATACCGTATCCGTTTTTTATTATGGCGACTGGCTTAAGGGATATTGGTTCGAGGGCGGCAAAACTATTTTCGACGCAATAACGTATTCATATAATAATTATGAAAAAATCACTAAGGAACTGGACAAATTCGACGCGGACCTTAAAAAGCGCGCGGAGAAATACGGAGAGGATTATCTCCTTATTCTTTACGCCGGACTCCGTCAGTCAGTGGGCGCGCATAAGCTGGTAAAGGACCGCGACGGAAACGTGCTTTTCCTGTCCAAGGAATGTCATTCCAACGGTTGTATAGCCACCGTGGACGTAAGCTATCCGTCCATTCCGCTTTTCCTGCTTTATAATCCGGAGCTTGTCAAGGGCATGATGCGTCCTATATTTAAGTTTAACGATATGCCCGTCTGGAAATACGATTTTGCGCCGCATGACGCTGGCACCTATCCGTATTGCCTAGGGCAGGTTTACGGCCTGAGAGTCCGCCGTGAGGAAGTAGGAAAGGAGAGCGTCGATATCACCAACAGACGCTCGGGTTTTCAGCCCGATCTTGCGTATAACTATCCGTTGTTTTATAATTTCCCGGCCAGCGCCGATATTTACAGCTTTGAGGGGCAGATGCCCGTCGAGGAATGCGGCAACATGCTTATCATGGTAGCCGCGACTTATCTTGCCGATAAGGATAAAACCATTGCGGAGGCTAACTTCAAGACGCTGACGGACTGGGTGCAGTATCTGCTTAAGTACGGCCTTATGCCCGGCAATCAGCTATGCACGGACGATTTTGCCGGACACCTCGATAAAAACATAAATCTTTCGGTTAAGGCTATCGTGGGTATCCGCGCTTACGCGATAATCTGCGAGGCGCTCGGTAAAGCTGCCGAGGCGGCCGAATATACAGCCGTCGCCGAAAAATACGCCGCCGAATGGAAAAAGATGTGCGTAAAAGCCGGCAAGCGCGTTCCGTTGGTATTCGACGGGGACGAGGATACTTTCAGTCTTAAGTACAATATGGCGTTCGACGTAATGTTCGGCACCGGTCTTTTCGATAAGGATATACGCGAAACCGAAACCGATTACTATATCGAGGCCGCAAATAAATACGGAGTTCCGCTGGACAGCCGTTCTACCTATACAAAGTCCGACTGGATTCTTTGGGCGGCTACGCTGACGGACAGCGTCGAAAAGCGCAAAAAGATTCTTGCTCCCGTGGCTGATTTTCTGCGCGAGTCAACC
The DNA here is from genome assembly GCA_900553005.1 of uncultured Eubacteriales bacterium. Taxonomy (GTDB): domain Bacteria; phylum Bacillota; class Clostridia; order Christensenellales; family Pumilibacteraceae; genus UBA10677. The sequence goes on from USBU01000047.1 coordinate 4,669, forward strand.
AGCCGTTATCCCTTTACCGACTGGTATTATACGGATCTGGGGACTATTCGCGGCGATATCGGCAACCGCGGCTACCATTACGGCTTTAAAAACCGTACCGTACAGGGCGGATTGTTTATCCTGCTGCTTGCCGACAGCGGTATAATGCAGTTTAAAAAGTAATTGACGCGGCGCGCCGCATATCGTTTTTAGGCCGATCCGTATTTTTTATGTAATTTGTTTCAGCCGGACAGAATTATTCGATTCGTCCGGCTGAATTTTTTTACTCTTTTCCGCTATAAACCCGTGCGGATGCCTTTTATATTGTTCGCCGTTCGGGGCGAAAGCCGCAATGCGCGTTTCGGCTCTCCGTATAAAGCCGTTTTGAACCGAATTATACGCCGCCGCTCAGATTGTTCTGCGCGCTTTGAAAGCAAAAAATATTTTCGCGCGGTAAAATCGGCGCGCAAGTATTGCGATATACGGAAAAATATGTTATGCTGTATATGGATAACGGGCTTTTGCGGCCCTGGTATGTCTTAAGACGTGATTTATTTAAAAACAGCGTATCCTGAACTTAGCGTCGATACGCGTCGGGGAGAGTTCGATTTTTGAAACCTGAGTATGATCTGAATAAAACGCTTGAATACGAACGCTTTTTTTCCGCCGAGCATTCCGAATCTTTCGTTCTGCTGCCGGGCGCGGGCAGCGTCATGCTCTCGGCGCCGCACAGCGTAACGCAGACGCGTTTAGGAAAGATTAAAATTGCGGAAAAAATGACTGGGGTGCTGGCTCTTCTTGTGCGCGACGCTACCGGCTGCCCCGTGATTTTCAAAACGAAAAACGCGGGCGACGACGCGGGCTTCGATCGGGACTCGGATTATAAGCGCGCGGCGGAAAAATACGTTGAGGAAAACGGCATCAGGCTGCTTTTGGATTTGCATCAGTTATCTGATAAAAGAAAATATGCCGTAGATATAGGCACGGGCAGAGGGAATAACGTGTTAAGCGGGTTTTATACCGAAGCCGCCGTAAAGGCGTTTGAGTCTAAGGGTATTGCGCCCATAGGCGTGGACGCGCTTTTTCCGGCCGTCAAAAAGGATAGGACGGTAAGCGCGTTTGTAGCGGCGCGTCAGCCCTGTTCATGCCTTCAGTTAGAGCTCAATTCGGGTATTCTGCACGCGGAGGACGCGTCTTTCCGGCTTGTGCTGGAAGCGATCTGCGAAATTGTCGAAAGCGCTGTCCGCCGGGATAGATAAAGGAGATAAGGAATATGCGAAACAAAAGAGTCGGCGTATCGACTGAAAACGAAGAAGTAAAAATCCGCAAAAGAAAAAAGCTTTACGGCGGCGCGTTTACCCGTAAAATCGAGTTTAAGTGCGCCGAGGGTAAATTACGCTCGCAGGAGCTGAACGTCGTAGGAGTCAGTATTGAAGATTTTGCCGGCCTGAGCGAGGAAAAGCTTTTGATGTGCTCTTCCTCCGGCGGCGATTTCATTAACGTGACGGTTGTTAGGGACGATGCCGCTCCGCCAGGCTGCTTTATTCCTACGAATTATGTGAAAAATCGCTTGGAGCTGAAAGCCGGCGACAGGGTTTATATGTGCGTTTATGCCGGAAACGTGCTTAAAAAGTTTGTCTTGCAGCGGCTGGAAAAAATACAGTCCAACGATTTTATGATATCTAAGGCCGATTACGACGAGCTTATCGGCGCGCCGCGCGTAAAAGACTGCGCTTTTTTTGAAATATACAACACGTTGACGAAAGACAGCGTCGTTGTCAAGAGAAAACATATTTTAAAGGACGATACGCTCAAAAAAGGACAGATCAGGCTTAATCGCAAGCAGCGTATTTGTCTTGGGCTGGAGCTTCCCATGCAGCTTACGCCCCGGCAGTGGGAAATGCTTTTGGAAAAATCGGATGGAAAAAATGACGTTGCCGGCACGGTAAAAGCCGTTTACGGCGACGATCTTGTGTTAAACGAATCGGCCTCTTACGAAGCTAAGCGCGCCGCGCTTGAGCAAATAGAAAAGCATTGCCGCGGCGGCCTTAAAATCATTCCGGTTTTCGAGTCTGCCGGATCATCGACAAGACGCGGTTTTTTTAGGACGCTGAGCGATTTTTACGTTGGAAAAAGCGTAATTTTTCTAGCTTGCCGCCGACCGTATGACAATGACGAGGGCTTGAACGTCGTGCGCCTTTCTAAGTCCAATATGAAGCTTCTCGGCGTGGAGGAAATGGACAACGTAATACTGCGTTACAAACGCAAAAAGGTGAAATGCCGCGTGCTGGAAATGGACGACGTACAAAGCTTTTTCAAAACAAACAAACCGTTTCCTCCCGAATTTTCGATAGGAGTGCCTGCACATATAAGGACTAAGCTGGGTATAGGCGATTTAAATTCCTCCGTCAAGGTAGAGCGCGACACCGCGTTTATTTTTAAAAAAAGTCTTAACGAGCAGATAGTGCCCGTATTGCTGACGTTGTTTTCGGCCGGGGCGCTTTTCGATAAGTCCGCGCTGCTTTCCGTGGGACTGTCGGCTGCCGCTATTCCCATAGTGCTTTACATAAATCTGTCTTCAAAACGCAATATGCGAAGCAAGTAGGCTTCCGCCGTCGACGCTTTGCGTTTTGGCGCTTATACGAAATAACCGATCGGGGTTTTAAAGGAGTAATCAGATGGAGTACAGAGTAAAGGTTACGGTTTTGGACAAAAAACTGTTTCCCGAATTGCAGGCACGGTATTGCGCGGCGCCGGACAGCGGCAAATGTCCTTGCTTCAATACGGGGGACGAGTTCATGTTTTATCGCAACTCGCACCGGGACGATTATTGGCATATGGGTGCGGGGACGCTGATTAAAAGCGGACAGCCCGATAAAAACATATTGTTGTCTCCGGACACAAAGCATTGCGGAGAAGAGGGCGTTCCTTTTTGCTCGGAGGCGTGGGATGCGATAAGCAGATATATTTATTCTGCGCTTCAGGGCGGAGCGATCATGCGCGGCTGGACTAACGACGACAGGGTGATGATCGCATGTTGCAACGACGGTACAAGGCCCGTTATTTTCAAGATCGAAAGAATAGACGCTGTCTCTTATACACATCTGACGATGCCGACGACTTAATAGGTGTAGATCTCGG
>USBU01000048.1 GCA_900553005.1 uncultured Eubacteriales bacterium
ATATTTCAATATAGCGGAGCTATGTTATAATATAAGAGAAAATGCGTGCTTGCGTTAAACTTTTTAAGATTGCAATAAAGCGTCATGTCGTGATTAAAAAATCAGCTTAGACTTTGTTTTCCGTCAAAAAAACGTATGCTTGCGGCCGCTTCATCCTAAGGCGGGCAAAAAAGCATCATTGTTTTTTCTCTTGGCCGGTAACTGATAATATTGACGTTATTTTTGTTGAGAGCGGCCGTTTGCGCTGCATAAGGGATTTGCATTAGGATATGGATTTAGATAAGCGTAAAAAGGGGTGCGTGCTCATCCCCGATTTTACGATTTAAATAGCTTTTTAAGAGGTGCTCAGATGAAGCAGAGATACACGGTAGGCGTGGACGTGGGCTCCACTACCGTAAAGTGCGTGCTGTTGGACGAAGCGGGAGAAATCGTCCATTCAGTTTACGACAGACATTACTCAAAAGTTAAGGAGACCGTAACGGAGCAGCTTAAACGGATTTTTTCCTTTTACAGCGGAGAATTTAAAATTGCCATGACCGGCTCTGCGGGACTGGGGCTGTCGTCTGCGGCGTCGCTTCCGTTTGTGCAAGAGGTATATGCGGCGTCGCTTGCAATAAAGAAGATGTATCCGGACGCGGATTGCGCGGTGGAGCTTGGCGGAGAGGACGCTAAGATTCTTTTTCTTACCGGCGGGACCGAGCAGCGTATGAACGGCTCCTGCGCCGGCGGCACCGGCGCGTTTATAGATCAGATGGCCACGCTTTTAAAAGTTACCGCAGACGAGCTGGACGAGCTGGCTTTTAAAGCGGAACGCAAATATCCTATAGCGTCCAGATGCGGCGTTTTTGCGAAAAGCGATATTCAGCCGCTGCTAAATCAGGGGGCCAAGCTTGGCGACGTTGCGGCAAGTATCTTTCAGGCTGTAGTAGACCAGACCGTTGCCGGGCTGGCTCAGGGCCGCAGAATAGAGGGTAAGGTGCTTTTTCTGGGAGGGCCGCTGCATTTTTATAAGTCGCTGCGACGTGCTTTTACCGAAACGCTTAAGCTCAGCGATGAAAACGCGGTTTTTCCTGAGCTTGCGCCGTGTTTTATGGCTTACGGCGCGGCGCTGTACGCGGCAAAAAATAATTTCTGGGAGGATCCTAAGGATATTCTCGGAAAGGTATTTGAGGCCAAACCGCTTGAAAGTGTTTTTTGTACGCGTCCGCTGTTTGAAAACGAGGAGGAATATGATAAATTTACAAAGCGTCATTCGGGCGCAGACGTAAAACGCGCAGACATCGCCTCATATTCCGGCGCCGCTTATCTTGGTGTTGACGCAGGCTCGACTACTACCAAAATAGTGCTGCTGTCGGACGACGGCAGGCTGTTATATTCGTATTATACCGAAAATTGCGGCCGACCGCTGGACGTAGTCGCAGATAAGCTTAAGGAGCTTTACTCTCTTATGGGAGATCGGATACGCATAGAGTCTTCCGCGGTGACAGGCTACGGCGAGGAGCTTTTGAAATCCGGACTTAAGCTCGATTTCGGTATTGTCGAAACAGTCGCTCATTTTACGGCGGCGCTTGAATTTTGTCCCGAAGTGGATTTTATAATCGATATCGGCGGACAGGATATCAAGTGCTTTAAAATAAAAAACGGGGCCATAGACAATATAATGCTGAACGAGGCGTGCTCGTCGGGCTGCGGCTCATTTATACAGACGTTCGCAAACGCTCTCGGATATTCGGTTGCCGATTTTGCAAGGCTCGGGCTTTTTGCCAAGCACCCGGTCGAGCTGGGGTCCCGTTGCACCGTTTTTATGAACAGTGCGGTCAAGCAGGCGCAAAAGGACGGCGCAAGCGTCGAGGATATTTCGGCCGGAATTTCGTCGTCTGTTGTCAAAAACGCTATTTATAAGGTAATCCGCGCCAAAAACGCAGAGGAGTTGGGACGTCACGTCGTAGTGCAGGGCGGCACCTTTTTAAATGATGCCGTGCTGCGCGCGTTTGAAAACGAATTGGGTATAAACGTCGTGCGCCCGGCAATTTCGGGGCTTATGGGAGCATACGGCGCGGCGCTGTACGCAAGAAAAAAGAGCGGCGGAAAATCCGGTATCGTAACGCCTGCGGAGCTTGAAAGCTTTTCATATAAATCGTTCAATACCAACTGCAATCGCTGTACGGCACGCTGTTCGCTTAACGTACTTACGTTTTCCGACGGCAGAAAGCTTATTTCCGGCAACAGGTGCGAGCGCGGACTGGGCAAAAAGGAATCGGAGATTCTTCCGGATTTATATGCATTTAAGTATGACAGGATTATCAACGGCACGGTAAATACGTGTTGTAATCCGAAAGCCGCGGTCGGTCTTCCGATATGTCTCAATTTTTACGAGCAGCTTCCGTTTTGGAATGCGGTTTTCGACAGTCTGGGCTTTCGCACGATAATTTCGGACGAGTCGTCTCGTGCGCTGTTTCTTTACGGTCAGCATACCATACCTTCGGATACGGTTTGCTATCCGGCCAAGCTTGTTCATGGCCACGTTCTCAGTTTATTGGATAAAGGAGCGGACTTTATTTTTTATCCGTGCGAAAGCTATAATATCGACGAGGGCGGCAGCGACAACCATTACAACTGTCCTGTAGTAGCTTATTATCCTGAGCTTCTGGCCGCCAATATACCGGCGCTTAACAGCGATAATTTCATATATCCGTACATAGACATGAATAGGCCGGACAATATCGCGGCTGCGCTGGTAAAAAGCCTCCACAAATACGGGATTACGCGCAAAGAAGCGGCCAAAGCGGTACAAAAAGGCTATAACGCGCTTCAAAGATATAATGCGGCGGTTGTTAAAAAGGGCATGGAGTTGATTGATTTTGCGCGACAAAACAACAGACCTATCGTCGTGCTTGCCGGACGCCCGTACCATATCGATCCGGAGATAAATCACGGTATTCAAAAGCTTATATCCTCTTTGGGAATTGTGTCCGTGTCCGAGGACGCGGTGGCGAATTTTGCAAAAACTCCTCCGCTCGGCGTGTTAAATCAGTGGACCTATCATTCCAGACTGTACCGTGCCGCGGCTTATGTGGCGACTCAAAAGGATATGAATCTTGTGCAGCTTGTTTCTTTCGGCTGCGGAATAGACGCTATTACGACGGACGAAGTGCGCAGGATACTTGAATCAAAGGGTAAAATTTATACGCAGCTTAAAATAGATGAAATCAGCAATCTGGGCGCTGTTAAAATCCGTCTCAGATCGCTTTTGGCCGCTATAGAATAAGGAAATCATTATGGAAACTAAACACGTACAATTTACCGAGGAAATGAGAAAAACGCATACTATTCTCATTCCGGATATGCTGCCTATTCATTTTAAACTTATTACGGCCGTGCTCGGAAGATACGGTTATAAAACGGAGCTTTTGCAAAATTCTGCGCGCGCCGTTGTGGACGAAGGCCTTAAAAACGTTCATAACGATACGTGTTATCCTGCGTTGCTTGTCATAGGACAGTTTTTGGACGCTCTTAAAAGCGGAAAATACGATCCCGACAAGGTGGCTCTGATGATTTCTCAGACCGGTGGCGGCTGCCGCGCGTCCAATTACCTGCACCTGCTGAGAAAGGCTTTAGAAGCGGAGTACCCGCAGATTCCGGTAATTTCGCTCAATTTTTCCGGCCTTGAGAAGAGCCCGGGATTTAAATTGACGCTTCCGCTGCTTTTAAAGCTTGTGGACGCGGTTTTGTACGGCGATCTCATGATGATGCTGTATAACCAGTGCAAGCCTTACGAAGTAAACGAGGGCGATACCGACGCCGCTTTGGCCGCGACGGAGCTTGCGCTTGCAAAAAAGGCCGCAGGGCGCGGCTTCGGCAGTAAAAGAAAAAATTATAAGCTTATACTGGACGCATTTGCGGCAGTGCGCCGTAAAAATCAGGAGAAGCCTCGCGTCGGAATAGTGGGCGAGATATACGTAAAGTATTCTCCGCTTGCAAACAATCATCTCGAGGAATTTCTTATCCGCGAGGGGTGCGAGCCGGTAGTGCCGGGACTCATGGACTTTGTGCTATACTGCGCTGTCAACAACGTAAACGACGGTCGTATTTACGGATTTAAAAATACAATGACTCGCGTGTCGTCGCTTTTGTATAAATATTTGCTGTCGCTTAACCGTAAGCTTGGGAAAGCGGTAGACAAATACGGCTGCTTCCGCAGCATGGACGACTTTGAGGAGCTTCGGAAGGAGGCGGATAAGCTTATCAATCAAGGCGTAAAAATGGGCGAGGGCTGGCTTATTACGGCCGAAATGGGTTGTCTTGCCAAGACCGGTACTTTGAATATCGTCTGTACTCAGCCTTTCGGCTGTCTGCCTAATCATATCGTCGCTAAGGGAATGAGCCGTCGCGTAAAGGACGAATATCCGGACGCAAACATCGTAGCGATCGATTATGATCCCAGCGCTACAAGCGTCAATCAGGAAAACCGTCTTAAGCTTATGCTGGCAAATATACGCGAGAAGCCCGAACATAAATAATTACTTTATTTTATGGTTTCAATGGATTTATTCGGTAAAAGCTTTCCTTCTGAAGCGGAGGGACAGCTTTTTTTATATCTCGTTTACGATGGCGGCTGCGCTTAAAGGCGGCAGACGTATTTACAAAAATTATTCGCGTCAATCTGAACGTAGGATTTACGCGTTAAATAACTCGATATGCGCACTTGCTATTGCGTATAAAATTACTAATAATATGCATTTATATGAATAATTATACATTTAAACGCTTGACCTGTCCGTTTTTTGAGTGTATAATATTTGGGTAACCGACGTTTAAGGAGTTTAATGATAAATGAAAACAGATAAAAAATATAAGAAGATAGTTCTTGCTTATTCCGGCGGTTTGGATACGTCCATAATAATACCGTGGCTTAAGGAAAATTACGATAATCCGGAGGTTATTGCGGTCAGCGGCGACGTCGGTCAGGGTACGGAGCTTGACGGGCTGGAGGAAAAGGCGAAAAAGACGGGAGCCAGCAAGCTTTACGTAATGGACCTTAAGGATGAATTTATAAACGATTACGTTTTTCCGACGCTTAAGGCTGGCGCAAAATACGAGGGCGAATATCTTTTGGGCACTTCGTTTGCCCGTCCCGTTATTGCCAAAAGACTTACCGAAATCGCTTTGAAAGAGGGCGCTGACGCAATCTGCCACGGCTGCACGGGAAAAGGCAACGATCAGGTTCGTTTCGAGCTGGCTATAAAGGCGTTTGCGCCCGAAATGGATATTATAGCGCCGTGGCGCATCTGGGACATAAAATCGCGCGACGAGGAAATAGATTATGCCGAGGCGCACGATATTCCGTTGAAAATTAACCGCGAAACCAATTATTCCAAGGACAAAAATCTTTGGCACCTTTCGCACGAGGGGCTGGATTTGGAAAATCCGGCTAACGAGCCTCAATACGATAAGCCGGGATTTTTGGAAATGGGCGTTTCTCCGCAGGCGGCGCCCGATAAGCCCGTTTACGTTAAAATAGGCTTTGAAAAGGGCGTACCGGTATCCGTAGACGGTAAAAAGCTGTCCGGAGCGGAAATTGTAGCATATCTCAATAAACTGGGCGGAGAAAACGGTATCGGACTTGCTGATATAGTCGAAAACCGACTTGTCGGAATGAAATCGCGCGGAGTGTACGAAACTCCGGGCGGCGCGATACTTTACCGTGCGCATGAGGTACTTGAAACGCTTTGTCTTGACCGCGATACTCAGCACTATAAGGCGCTTGTGGCGCATGAATTTGCCGACCTTGTATATTTCGGCAAGTGGTTCACGCCGCTCAGGGAAGCGCTTTCCGCGTTTGTAGATAAAACTCAGGAAACCGTTACCGGAGTTGTCACGCTTAAGCTGTATAAGGGCAATATAATAAACGCGGGCGTAACGTCGCCGTATTCTCTGTACGATGAAGAAATAGCGACGTTTGACGAGGACGCCGTTTACGACCAAAACGACAGCGCAGGGTTTATCAATCTTTACGGTCTGCCGATTAAGGTCAAGGCCATGATGGATAAAAAATCCGGGCGCTAGGCTAAGCGCGATAACGGCGAAAAGGTTTAGCGCCGCAATTAAATTTTTCTGGAGCAGCTTATGGATAAAATGTGGGCGGGGCGATTTTCGGAGCCGACCGCCGAGGAAACGGACAGATTCAATTCGTCGATAGCGGTCGATAAGGTTATGTACGCCGCCGACATTAAGGGGAGCGTGGCCCATGCCTGTATGCTGGGCGCGCAGGGAATAATTCCTCCCTCAGATGCCGAACGGATTATCGAGGGGCTTGAAGGAATATTATCCGATATTGAGTCCGGCATACTGCAGATACCCGCGGACGTAGAGGATATTCATATGTTTGTGGAGGCGCAGCTGACTTTGCGTATAGGCGAGGCCGGTAAAAAGCTGCATACTGCGCGCAGCCGCAACGATCAGGTGGCTTCCGATACCAGGCTGTATCTTTTGGACAAAATAGAATTACTGGACGGGCTTATAAAGAGTTTTACGGGGGTATTGTGCGAGATTGCCGAAAATAATATTCTGACAGTAATGCCCGGATACACACATATGCAGCGCGCTCAGCCCGTAACGCTTGCGCATCATTTGCTGGCATACTGCGCAATGCTGATGCGGGACAGTCAGCGCCTTAATGACTGCAAAAAACGTACCGCCGTGCTGCCGCTTGGCAGCTGCGCGCTGGCAGGCACTACTTATCCTGTCGACAGATATTCAGTAATGCGTTCGCTTGGATTTGCCGATATATCGTTTAACAGTATGGACGGTGTTTCGGACCGCGATTTTATAATGGAGCTTTCGGCCGCTCTTTCGATAATCATGGTGCATTTGAGCAGATTGGCCGAGGAGGTTATTATCTGGTCAAGCTGGGAGTTTAAATTTATCGAGCTGTCCGACGCTTATTCGACCGGTTCAAGCATAATGCCGCAAAAGAAAAATCCGGACGTGGCGGAGCTTATCCGCGGAAAATCCGGCCGCGTTATAGGTAATCTTGTTGGCATAATGACGGTAATGAAGGGCTTGCCTCTTGCGTACAACAAGGATATGCAAGAGGATAAGGAGGGCATTTTCGACAGCGTGGATACTGTTGCCGACTGTCTGAAAATATTTGCAGATATGCTTAAGACCGCGGTTTTTTTACCCGAAAATATGCTTGCCGCAGCCAATAAGGGATTCATCAACGCCACAGACTGCGCCGACTATCTGGTTAAAAAGGGCAGGCCGTTCAGATCTGCTTATAAAACTGTAGGCGGGATGGTGGCTAAGTGTATAAGAGAGGGGTTGACTCTCGAAACGCTGCCGCTTGCTGAATATAAAAAGTTTGACGAGGCTTTTGAAGACGACGTCTACGATGATGTGGATATCGTGTCGGCAGTAAAACGACGTATAAGCGCAGGCGGACCTTCTCCGGACAGCGTTAAGGTGCAGATCGGAAAGGTGCGAGAGTTTCTTTTGAGCAAATAATAGCGTTTTTTCAGTAAAAATTTTTTTTGCGCTCAGCTCTTTTTTGCTTGACTTGTGCGGCGAGTTAAGTTTATAATCTGTCTCTTATACACATCTCCG
>USBU01000049.1 GCA_900553005.1 uncultured Eubacteriales bacterium
CTATTAAGTCGTCGGCAGCGTCAGATGTGTATAAGAGACAGATATAAGGATGACGGGGCGGGTAAAAAATAGGTCCGTTTCTGATCCTGGCGACCTGGGAGTAGCTGTATATGTACGAAAAGCTTGCGGAATACTACGATAAATTTATGTCGGACGTTCCTTACGAGGAGTGGGTCGACTATGCGGAAAGCTTTTTGCCGAAGGGCGGATTTGGACGAGACGTCGGCTGCGGCACGGGTAAGTTTACGGTCGCTTTGAAAAAACGCGGCTTTTCGGTCAGCGGAAGCGATGTCAGCGGTGAAATGCTTGCCGCCGCCGCTTCGGCCGCCAGGGCCGAGGGAGAAAACGTGACGTTTATCCGTCAGAGCGCCGAGCAGCTTTGCGGACATAAGCCGCTCGATTTTGTGACCGCAATGTGCGACGTCGTTAATTATATGAAAAATCCTGCGGTTTTTTTCAGGCGCGCGTATGCCGCATTGAAAAACGGCGGCGTTCTTTTTTTCGATATTTCTTCCGAGTACAAGCTGAAAAACATTCTTGCCGGCAATACATTTGTTTACGGCGACGATTCCGTTTCCTTAGTATGGGAAAACTTTTCTGCGGCCGGCGGCAGACGCGTGGATATGAGATTGACATTTTTCGAGCGCCGGGAGAATAATTATTATTCTAAAAGCGTGGAGGAACAGTCTCAGTATGTTCATACGGAGCAGTTCATTCGCGAGCGTCTTTCCTCGGCCGGCTTTACCGGCGTAAAGACCTACGGTTTTTTGAAAAAGCGCAGACCGTCCGAGAGGGAAGAGCGGATTCATTTTTTGGCTTATAAAAAGGAGTAAAATGGCTGAAATTCTCAAATTACAAAACGACGCCGAGTATTATTACGAGCGCGGCATCGATAAAAGCGAAGCCGGCGCATACATAGAAGCTGTCGACAGCTTTTACAGCGCGCTCAGGCGCGATCCGGGTAATATGTGGATTTATTCGGAGCTCGGATATAATTTTCTGGAGCTTGGGCTTTACGGTCCGGCGCTGAAGATATATTATAAACTGCTTGCGCTCGATAAGCATGCCGATATAGGTTATCTGGGGCTTATGCAGTGCTTTTTGAGGGATAATCAGGTGCCTATGGCCTTGTATTATCTGAATATGGGTATTGAAAACGGCGCCTTGGACAGCGAATACGAACCTGACGAGGACGCCGTTACCGAAAGCGTGCGGCCGAGGCTTAAGCTGCTGAGTCGTAACGACAACAGCGAGATCGTCGCTCTTGCAAAAAAGATGATCGTTAGCGGGGAGAGCGAATATGCAAAGCAAATGCTGGACGCAATTCCCGATTCCAGCCGTCAGTTCGGCGAGGCTCAGAACCATCTGGCGTTTCTTGCGTTTTCAGAGGGAAACAACGACAGGTGTTTGGAGCTTTGCGCGTCTGTTTTGGAAAAGGAGCCGAGCAACATTTACGCGCTGACCACCTCGATGCTCGCTTATAACAACAAAAACGAATACGAAAAAGTAGAGGAATTTTCCGAGCTTATCGACGGACTGGAGGTCTCCGATAAGCCTGACGTTTACAGAGTGGCTATGTGCTATATGGAAACGGGCGATGACGAAAAATGCGTCAAATATTTCGGCAAGCTGTTCGGTATCCAGCCCTACGAGCGCGATACGACGCTTGCATACGCCTTGGCTCTGTACGACGTCGGCAGCATTTCCGACGCAAGAGCATATATGCTGGCGCTTAGAAGGTTATATCCGGACGACAGCACGGTGGCTTATTATGCTCGTTTTATAACGGAGGGAAAAATCAAGCATATTCCCGTCGCTGTCGATCTGCCCGACGGGGAAAAGCTCAGACGTATGCACAGGATAGAGGAAACTCTCTCAATGCTGGCTGACGTGGATAAGGCCGTCGAAAAGATGGAAGAGGATGAGGAATTTTACGATATGGTTATGTGGCTGCTCGGTTCCAAGGATGTGCAGATGAGCCAGCACGTCGGCTCCTTTCTCTGTCAGCACGAAAAATGGCAGCCGTTTTTCCGCGATAAGCTTATTGATCCGTCCGTGCCCGTGCCTGTTAGGAAGGAGTACCTTTTAAGCTATCTCCGTTATTCCGATGTTAAAAAGTTTGAGCTGCTTGTTGGCGATATTCTTATGTTTTTTTCGCCCAGGATACCTAAGTGCGAGGACAGCTTGGATATGAGGGAAAGCTATTGGCTAGTGTACGCTACGTGCGCGTTTGTCGCAGGGGGATTTCAGACCAAGATAAATAAAACGTATAAAAAGCTGGTCTCGATTATGAGCAGGCCGGATTTCAAGCCGTTCAAGATACGGTGTCAGATAATGGCGGCGGTCATAGCGTATTTCAGCGGCGTACATAAAATTTTCAGCGAAAAGGTGGAATGTTGTGAAATCTTCGGCTGTGAAGTAAATGAGTTCGACAAATACGTTGAGCTTCTCGGTTTGACTAAAAGAGTCGGCGCGGATGCAGGACCGGAGGATAAAGCGGAGGAGTAAGGTCATGATTGATTTTGACAAATTATTTGAGGAATATCTTAAGGGCTGGCTTGTCGCGCATAAGGACGAATATACTGCCGACGAGACCGAGGATATGCTGCCCGAATTGTATGAGGAGTGGGTGACTAAGCCGTGCAAGGCAATAGGCGGCGTTACGCCCGAGGAATATTTTGCGCGTATAAAGGCTCCGGAAAAGCTTGTCGGCATGTTCGTCGAGTCGTCTTCGGCAGGCGGAGCCTGTTCTCTTTTAAGCGACAGAATTGCCGGGACTCCTGAGTGCGCAGAACTTCTCATACGCGTTGTTCTTGACGGCAAAGCGCCGGAAATCGTTATTTCGGCAATGAATATGCTTGAGGAAATGGGCGCGGAGCAGCCTTTTTCCGAATATGCGAAGTGGCTGACCGACAAGTCTGTTGACGAGGGCGTTGCCGAAAAGGCCGCGGAAATTCTCAAAGACCATGCGGCTGCGGTAAAGGAGCAGCTTATAGCGGCGTCGTGCGGCGCCGACCTAAAGCAAAAGCAGGTTATTGCGGACGTTTTGGTGGAGGCCGGTCGGGACGAACGTACTTTTGCGCTGTTAAAGGAGCTGTTTTTGTCTGGAGAAAACATTCCCTATACCGCCGGTCTTTTGGGCAAATACGGAGACGAGCGCGCGGCGGAATTTTTATATCCCGCTCTTGACGACTGCAATTATCTGGAGTTTATCGAAATTCGCAACGCGATAGAAACTATGGGCGGCGTTGTGGACGACAGTTACCGGGACTTTACCGACGACGAATATTACAAGGCGATCAAGCATCTTGCTTGACGGGAATAATATGTTCGACTTAGGACTATAATATTTTTCAGCGCGTCATTGCGCGGTTAAGGATTTTTTATGGAAAAAATTACGCTTGATAAAATTAAGGCTGACCGCGATTTCCGTGCGCTCATCGACAGCGCCAATACCAATCTGGAAAAGATGGGTTATACGGAGCACGGTTTGAGGCACGTCGGTTACGTCAGTCGTACCACGGCAAATATTTTAAGGGAGCTTGGATACGACGACAGAATGGTCGAGCTTGGCGCTATTACAGGCTGGATTCACGATATCGGGAATGCGATCAACCGCAAAAATCACGGGTTGTCCGGCGCGGCACTGGCTTTTCAGCTGCTTAACCGCATGCGCATGGATATGCGCGAGATAGCTTTGATAATAGGCGCGATCGGCAATCACGAGGAGGAGACCGGCGTACCCGTCAGCGAGATAAGCGCCGCTCTTATTATCGCGGATAAAAGCGACGCGCATCGGTCGCGCGTGCGCAAAAAGAACTTCGATTATTCGGATATTCACGACCGCGTCAACATGTCCATAAAGAAAAATTCGCTTGTGGTGGACAGGGACAAGCGGATCATAAGGCTTGTGATTTTTATGGACGAGACGTCTGCGCTTATGGAGTATCTTCAGATTTATCTGTCCAGGATGATACTCAGCGAGAAGGCGGCCGCTTTTTTAGGCTATAGCTTTGAGCTTGTAATTAACGGTGCCGTCATAAATCGGCATACGGGAACAGCGAAAAAAATCACGCTTAAATCTTCCGAAAAGGAGGTCAGCGAGGAAGGAGCCTGAAAAGGCTCTTTTTTATTTCACATAAAAACCGCCGTTTGTCAGTATATTATAATATGTTAAAAATTTTTTCGGTAATAATGCTGATTATAGGTACGGTAATAGGCGCGGGGTTTGCTTCCGGCCGTGAGATAGTGGCGTTTTTCGGGCCTTCGCCGTCGCCGCTGGTCGCGCTTGCCTGTGCGGTTCTTGTTTTCGTCATGTGCTGTGTGTTTTTGCTTGTCGGAAGAAAGGCTCATGCCGACGATATCGGGGAGGTTAACCGCAAGCTTTTCGGCCGGTTCGACGTGGTATTGAACATATGTCTGCTGTTCAACAGCGTCGTATCGCTCAGCGCCATGCTGGCAGGCTTCGACAGCCTGTTCGGTTCGATTTATCCGCTGAAGCCGCTTTATTCAGTGCTGTTTGCGGTAATTTCCACACTGGTCGTAATGAAGGGATTAAACGGACTTTTCAAATGCAACGGAGTGCTTGTCCCCGTCCTTATCGCGGTGATCGCATTGGTAACTGTTTTAAGCGTTTCTTCTCCGTCGTGCGGCGCGTTCGATTTTAAAACGGCGTACAGGTCGGTCACATATATCGGAATGAATATGATGCTTGCTGCAGCGGTGCTGACCACGGTGCACGGACTCAGTAAAAAACAGATATTCGTTTCGGCAGGCGTCACCTCCGTCATAGTCGGCGTTCTTGTACTGCTTATTATTTTGGCTTTAGGCTCGTCTTCGGCAGGCGATACGGATATGCCGATTGTTACTATGTCAAGAGGCGTCGGATCGTTTATGTACGGGCTGAGCGTAGCCTGCGTCGCCGCTGGAATTTTTACGACGATGCTGACCGCTCATATAGCCCTTACCGAATGGCTGAAAACGTTTTTGGGCAACCGGCTGTTTTCC
The DNA here is from genome assembly GCA_900553005.1 of uncultured Eubacteriales bacterium. GTDB lineage: Bacteria > Bacillota > Clostridia > Christensenellales > Pumilibacteraceae > UBA10677. The sequence goes on from USBU01000049.1 coordinate 5,008, forward strand.
GCAACGGTGTCGGTAATGTTCTGCCTTGCTCTTAGCTTTATAGGCTTTAAAACAGTGGTAGATACGCTTTATCCCGTTTTGGGGGTGGCCGGCGCCGTTTATTTTATAATAAACGTTGTCTATCTTTTGCGCCGATCACCTGAAACGCTTGATAAGCCGCTCGCAAAAACAGACCGCAAAATACATAAGCGCCGCCAGCACGCAAAGTATAACGGTTGAAGTCATTACAAGATCCAGTTTAAATACCTGACCGCCGTAAATTATAAGATAACCGAGTCCTGCGCCGGATACGAGATATTCTCCCATAATCGTTCCGACCCAGGAAAGTCCTACGTTAATTTTCAGCACGGATATAAAGTTGGGCAGGGAATAGGGCAGGATAAGCTTTGTAAGCACCTGCAGTTTTGTTGCGCCCATGGATTCGAGCAGAAAAATTTTTCCGCTGTCGCAGCTCATAAAGCCGCCTAGTACGCTCATTACCGTGACGATTATGCAGATTAAAAACGTCATCAGTATTATCGCGTTCATGTTTGCGCCCGCCCATATTATGATGATAGGACCGAGCGCTATTTTAGGCAGCGCGTTCAGCACGACGAGATAAGGCTCGGATACGCGTCGGAAGGTACGGTTCCACCACAGAAGTATGGCGATGATAACGCCGACCAGAGTGGAAATCACAAATCCCAGCACGCATTCCAAAAGCGTGATGCCGATATGCTTCATAAGGTCCTGTCCCAGCATAGACCAAAATGTTTTGACTATTCTCGACGGTGAACTGACGAAAAATGAATCTACCCAGCCCGCTGCGGTAGATAGTTCCCAAAAGCCTATAAACGCCGCTAGCACCGCTATCTGTATAAACAGAATCTTGCGCTTGTCGCGACTGATACTTCTTAAATACAGCTCTCTGTCCGAGAGTATTTTTTTCTTCATAAGTTGTTACCTCGATTTATCGCATGCTTGTTTCCGTTCAGACGCATACTTCCTTCCATATGCGGTCAAACCAGCCGGAAAAGCCGGGATCTTCGCGCCGCTTTAAAGGCGTGGGCGCGTTGATGTCTATCGTAAACGTATTTTTCACGGCAGCGGGTCTGGGGGACAGCACGATGACTCTGTCCGAAAGCGATACCGCCTCGGAAATATCGTGCGTGACCAGCAGCGCCGTTTTGTTTTCGGACCGGATTATCGAATATACGTCGTCGCATACGGAAAGTCTCGTCTGGAAATCAAGAGCCGAAAACGGCTCGTCAAGCAGAAGTATTTTAGGCCTGAAGGCCAGCGTGCGTATCAGCGCGACTCTTTGCCGCATACCTCCCGAAAGCTGACCGGGATAATGCTTGGTAAAATCCTTCAGTCCGTATTTGTTAAGAAGATTGTCCGCGTACTCAACGTTTTCGGGCGTCTTTTTTTTCTGAATTTCCAGCCCGAGCATTACGTTGTCGCGTATAGTCCGCCATTCAAAAAGCTGATCGCGCTGCAGCATGTAGCCGACCTGGTCGCCCGCTTTTCCGTTCAGCTTTTTACCGTCCACGAATATATCGCCGGAAGTAGGTCTTATCAGTCCTGCTGTAAGCGACAGAATAGTTGTTTTGCCGCATCCGGACGGCCCGACCAAAGAAACGAATTCTCCCTCGCTTACGGAAAACGTTATGTTTTTCAGCGCGTGGGTTTCGCTTTCGGGCGTCTGGTAGGTCAGAGATACGTCCTTGATTGAAAGCATTTCCATTTTGTTTTTCTCCCGTATTTGTCTTCGGTTAACGCCGGACGGCGTTATTTAAAAGCGCCGTCCGGAAGAAAAACCGTTTAAGCGGCTATAGCCTTGGCATAGGTGTTGTCGACCGCTGCGGTATAAGTTACGCGCTGTTCCAAAAATCCGGCGTTCTGCATTACGTCCTGCAGCTTTATATACGCCTGCTCTGTAAATATCAGGTCGGAGCACCACGCGTCTATATCTAGGTAACTTTTAACCGAAGCGGCAATGGAAGTAAGCGGCGTGCCCGTAAAGGAGGGTTCAAGCGACTGCGCCACTTTTTCGGGCGTATTGTCCCTGATATATTCGTATCCCTTTTTTATTGCGCGCAGAAAATTCTTTATAAGCTCGGTATTGTTTTCGATATAGCTTTTGCTGGCCGAAAAGGAGGTGTAGGGAATTTCTCCTCCGGCTTCGCCTACGGAGGCAACTATATATCCCTTGCCTGCGGCTTCAAATTCCGATGCGGTCGGCTCAAACAACGTGGTATAATCGACGCTGTCGTCCGATTCAAATACTGGCGCCATCATATTGAATGCTACGTCTGTGTTAAAAGTAAGGTCCGTTTCCTCGTCAAGTCCGGCGTTATTTACGACGTACTGCATAGTCATGGCGGGGACGCCTCCGATACGGCCGGCAAGCACGTGCTTTCCGCGCAGCATCGACCACTCAAAATCAGGCTGCGGCGTTTTGGACACTAAAAAAGAGCCGTCCTTTTTGGTCAGCTGTCCGAATATAATGGGATAATCCTTTTGTCCCTGCGCCTGACAGTATAGCGTTACTTCATTATTGCGCCAATGGACTATTCAATTTTTCTGAGCTTCAC
>USBU01000050.1 GCA_900553005.1 uncultured Eubacteriales bacterium
AGATCTACACCTATTAAGTCGTCGGCAGCGTCAGATGTGTATAAGAGACAGACTGCGGACATATTCATATCGGTACGACCGCGCCGGAAACCTGTCCCGTCTGCGCGCATCCGCAGGCTTATTTCCAGATTAAATCGGAAAATTACTGATAAACCGCTCAACGACGTTTCTAAACGCCTGAAAGTTTGCTCTTTCGGGCGTTTAGCCTTTATTACGGTTGACAAAACGCAATACAAATTGTATATTATTTAGGCTTTAAGGAGTATAGGTCATATATGGATAAAGTTTGTATCAGTCTCGAAAACGGCAGTAAGATTAACCTGGAGCTTTTCCGCGAATACGCGCCCCTGACCGTCGAGAATTTTCTCTCGCTTGTCAAGGACGGGTTTTACGACGGACTTTGCTTTCACCGCGTTATAAGCGATTTCATGATACAGGGCGGAGGTTTTACGCACGACGCCGGCGGTTTGCGGCCTAAAAAGGCTCCGCGCACCGTTAAAGGCGAATTTGCCGCCAACGGCGTAAGCAACCCTCTTCGCCATACTCCCGGCGTTGTCTCCATGGCGCGCACATCGTATCCGGATTCGGCGTCGTCGCAGTTTTTTATCTGCGTTGAGGAGCTGCCATATCTTGACGGACAATATGCCGCTTTCGGGCAGACGGCCGACGAGGAAAGTCTGAAAACCGCAATAGAAATTTCCAAGAGTTCGACGGGACAGACGGGCGGCTACGGCGACGTGCCGCTTAAACCCGTGGTAATAAAATCCGTTCGGATTATCGATTAAAATTAAAGGGAGGGGAATATCATGAAAATAAAAAAACAGGATTTACATATCCGCGATCCGTTCGTTTTGGCGGACGGAGGAAAATATTATATGTACGGTACGTGCAATATGGCCAATTCGACCGAATACGGCGGCGACGGCGTGACGCCCGGCTTTTCCAGTTTTGTTTCCGATGACCTCGAGACGTTTGAAGGGCCCTTTCACGCATTTGACGGCGGCAGCGGCTTTTGGGGAGAAAAGGCCTATTGGGCGCCTGAGGTATATAAAACAGGCGGAGCGTATTATATGTTTGCCACCTTTTTTTCCGAGGAGGAGGGCCGCCGCTGTCAGATACTGAAAAGCGATAACCCGCTGACCGGCTTTAAACCCTGGTCGCAGCCCATTACGCCCGCGGGCTGGTGGTGTCTTGACGCTACGCTGTTTTTTCACGAGGGCAAGCCGTATTCGGTGTACTGCCACGAGTGGCTTCAGGTCAAAAACGGAGAAATGTGGATTACCGAGCTTTCTCCCGATCTTAAATCCGCCGTAGGCGAGCCTAAGATGCTTTTCAGGGCGCTTGACGCCCCCTGGGTAAGAAGCTGGGACGACGGCAACGCAATCACTGACGGACCGTTCATTCATCGCAACGCCGACGGCAGGCTGGTCATGATGTGGTCAAGCGCGGGAGATAAGGGCTATACCATGGGTATGGTGGTCAACGACGGCAAGGACGTTACAAGCGGCTGGGTACAGCTTGAAAAGCCGCTTTACGCCGACGACGGCGGCCACGGCATGATTTTTGAAAAGGACGGCAGACTGTTCATTTCGATTCACGCGCCCAATTCCAAAACGGAGCGGCCTCACTTTATCGAGATCCGCGAGACTGAGGACGCGCTGGAGCTTGCCTGAAAAAAGCGTCCGGCAAACCGCAATCAAATTAAATAAAGTAAATACGGCTTATCCGGTTTGGTGCAGCACTCCGGACAAAGCTGAAATATCAAGGAGAAATCTTATGAAAACTACAAGGTTTATCGTGCGTTCCTCCGTAATCGCTGCACTTTACGCGGCGCTTACGCTGGTTTTGGCTCCCGTCGCCTACGGGCCCGTGCAGTTCCGCGTCAGCGAGGCTCTGACGATTCTGCCGCTGTTTTTTCCGGAGGCGATCCCCGGACTGTTCGTCGGCTGTTTTATCGCAAACATTCCCTCGGGGCTTTGGGATATGGTTATCGGCAGCGCCGCAACGCTTATTGCGGCAGTCGCTACCCGGTTTTCCAAAAAAATCGGCTTCGGAATAATTCCGCCCGTCGTCGCAAACGCTTTTCTCGTGCCCGTCATTTTTCTTACGATGCCCGAGATTACCGAGCCGTACTGGTTTAACGTGCTTACCGTCGGCGCGGGAGAATTGCTGTCCGTGGCGGCGCTCGGCATTCCTCTGTATTACGCGGTAAAGCGCATGGCTGCGTCCCATCCGTCGCTGATGAGCTGACCGCAAATTAAACGCAACGTTTCGTAAAGGACTGTTATTAACGGTCCTTTTTGCGTATAATAATACCGTATTCGTTTTAAGCGGCGTAATCGGGCTTACTGCGGCGGTTTTGCCAGCGCTGCTGCGGCCGGAAAACGCGGTTTATTCAAATGTATGCGCAATAAGCAATAAAAACAAATTTCACAGCTAAAAATATTGCAAAAGTAGCATAAATATGACGATATACTGTCAAAAATAGCATAAATTTCAGTCCGACAAGCCGGTTTTTTTGATAAAAAAATCGTTTTATCTCTTGACAACGTTATATTAAATATCGTATAATCAGTACAAACAGCAGTATAAGGGCGCTTCCGCTTTTATTCTGCGGGACAAAGTAAATCGTAAAAATTCCTTTAGGAGGGAGTATGAAGAAGAAATTTCTGGTAATGATGACGCTTTTGTTGTCTTTGGCAACAATCGTTCTTGCCGCATGCGGAGGCACGGTTGCGGCTGAATTAAGCGTCAAGGACAATTACTTTACTCTCACCGACGGCGTCTATACTGCCGAGGTCGGCAGCGACGTTACCGAGGTGGACATTTTAAGTAAAGTAACGGTCAACGAGGGCTACGCGTTAAAGCTTTATTCGGATAAAGATCTTACCGAAGAGGTCGAGGGCGCCGCCAAGATTTCCGTGGGCGTAAATACTTTTTACATAAAAGCGGAACCGACGGGCAAGGGCGAGGCCAAAACCTTTACGGTTAGGATAACGCGCGCGGCCGAGTACAAGATTACCTTTATGGTCGGGGACGAGGTGCATAAGGAAGTCACCGTGACCGCCGGCGGCAAGGTAAACGAAGCTGACGTGACGGCTCCTACCAGACCGGGATATACCTTTGCCGGCTGGGAGGGCTTCGATTTTTCCGTTGCGCCTACCTCCAATATGACCGTGGAGGCTACCTGGACGGCCAATACCGATACGCCGTATAAGGTAGAGCATTACAAGCAGAACGCCGATAAGGACGGCTATACGCTTGTCGCAACCGACAATAAGACGGGTACGACCGATACCGTCGCAACCGCTTCGGCCAAAACCGACGGCGAATTTGCCGGCTATGTCCCCAATCAGGATATGAGCGTCATGTCCGGCGTTATCGCGGGCAACGGTTCGCTTGTCCTTAAGGTCTATTACGACCTTGTGCAGGTGGCGTACAAGGTAGAGATCTATCTTGAAAATACCACGGACAATAATTATGCTCTCAGCGACGATTTAAGCGAAACTCTGTACGGCGACGACGGTGAATCCGTCACCTATACGCCCGAGCAGATGACCGGTTTTACCGTGGACGCCGATAAGAGCGATCTTACGATCGATAATCTCGACAGTGAAAATCCTGCCGGCAACGTCGTCAAGGTCTATTATAAGAGAGTCCGCGCCGATGTTACGTTCAAGCAGGATGCGTCCGACAACGGCACGGTTCTTACCGCAAAATACGGCGTCGGCCTTGTTAATACCGACGGCGCCGTTGTAAACGCGCCTGAATTTACCGGCACGCCTTCCGACGCGTCCAAGGAATTCTATTGGGCTCTCGACGGCGGAAAAGAGGCCGACTTTACGTCGCTTCTGGCTGACGTTACCGTTACCAAGGCGGAGAGAGTGGCCGAGTACGAAATTAATTTCGACCTGAATTTTGACGCCGATTACGATGCCGACGGCTATACCCCGTATCTTCCCGACGATGCGCCGGTAAAATACGCCAAGGGCGACGAGGTAGTGTTCTACGTCGCGGTAAGCGAGGATTACAACAAGAGCGACGTTCAGTACGTCTTTAAGGCAAGCAACGCTTCCGCAGGAGCCGGTCAGGTAATCGATAAAGTTTATGACGACACTCAGTCGGCTTATAAATATACGTTTATTGCTTCCGCTTCCGGCACTGTCACGGCGGAAGGCGAGTATGAGGAAAATACTTACGAGGTTTCCGGTCAGCTCGAGATGGCCGACTGGTCGCTCATCGACTCTTTGGACGACGTTACGGTAGAGCTTCACGTCGGCACCGATATCCAGCCTGTCGAGGTCGGCAGCGACGGATCCTTTACGGTTGACGTTAAAAAAGGCGTTTACAGTTTTGTCGTAAGGGAATCCAGCGGCAGAGAGGTTTCTGTCAACGAGCTTAACATTCAGCCCGAAGATTGGAACGACGCGCTGACGTATTCCTATGACTTCGGCACGATTAAGGTAGGTCTGCCCTCCGTAAGCGGTCTTAACGTAAACCTGGACGGCACTATCAAAACCATTTCCAACGCTCAGACTGACGTTAATATCAACAATTTCTCGGCCGACGAATACGCCGTAAAGGTAAGGGCGCGTTTCGACGGCGGCACCGAGGGCGATCCCGGCCTGGGCTTTAAGATCAGCAACGGCGACTCCAGGTTGGAGCTCGTGCTTATGCGCAACGTTATACGTATAAACGGCAGCGGCTTCGATTGGAGCGCCGACAGAATCGATATTTCGCACGGCTTAAGCAATATATGGGAGAAGGAAGGCCACGAGTTCGAATATATGCTTATAAGATCCGCTACCGGCTTCCTTTTGTTCAAGCAGGTCATAGGCATGGATTCCGATCCCGTAGCGATTGCGCGCATTTCCGCAGGAAAGGCCGAGATACTTACCAGCGGAGCGGTTCACAATCTTTCCTCCAAGGCTGCGTCTCTTATAAATACCGTTCTTTCGGGCGCCAATACGGTATGCTTCTATTCCAGCGTCAATATTGCCGGCGGCGCAACTTTGGACGTCACCTACAGCAACTACGGCTATAAGACCGAGGGCTTTAACGGCTCCGTCACGCTGCCCGAGTCGCTTACCGGCGGCGTTATCTCCGCCGAAGTGGCCGGCAAGCCCGTCGAAAACGGCGAGGTCGTTATCGGCTCCGAGGTCACCGTCAAGGTTACTCCCGACAACGGCAAAAAGATTTCCGTCTTCAACGTCAAGGTCAACGACGGCTCTTTCGAGGCCGTGACCGGCGCTGCGTTCGGTACGCTCAAGGGCAACGTCAACGACGGCTACGAGTTCACCTTTGCGGTGATGAACGCCGGCGATACCTATGAATTCCAGGTGGAGTTTGCCGAAGGCGTTGCAAAAGTTGAGGTTACCGGCTCCGTTGCCGATATGGACAGCTCCGCTCCCGTCGAGGGCGCCCACGTCATCGCATACCTTGTCGAGGACGGCGTTCGCGTCAACGCGTTTGCCGAGGCTGATACCGATGAGTCCGGCGCTTATACCTTAAATCTCGGCGCAGGCGATTACGAGCTTGACTTCTCCGCCGACAATTATTACACCCGCACGGTGAAGGGCGTTACCGTCGGCGATCAGCCGGTTGAAAACGCCGAGCCCGCCGAGCTTAAGTCCGTTACGGTAGGCGGCTCCGTCACCGTGGGCGGCCGCGTGATAGAATCAACACCCGGCAAGATAATAGGTTCTTACGATTACGAGACCGGGGCCGAGACGGCTGCGACCTCAAGGGGCACCAACGTCGGCGACGGACATTTCGTGTTCTCCGGCGTAACCTCTGAAAACGCTCTTATCAAATACACGATTACGCTTGACGCCATGACCGGACAGACCGGTACAGAATTCTGGCCCGGCGTAGGCATCAATATTTACAATTCTGCGAAAGAAATTACCTTTAAGCTTATCCGCGACGGCGTTACCGGAACCAATGTAAACGGCAACATGTACGGCATCGAGGGCGCTACCGACGTTTCGGGACAGAACGGCACGGTCACCGTCGACGTGATGTTTGCAAAGTACGGCGACGCGGTGTACGCTTTCTCCAGACCGCACGGCGAGGCAGAGTATAAGTTCGTCTACAAGTTTGTCATATTCGACAGCGCGTTTATCGGAACCGAGCTTGCTTACGGCTTAAGACTGTCGGTTAATCCCGCGTCCATCTGCTGGGTTGATTACTCGGATATGTCCATCAGCACCGAGGCCGGCGACATAGAGGCGGCTATTGCGGACGTCAAGGACGTAAAAAGCTTCGATATCGGCATAGAAGGCGGCAACAAAGTGCAGTCCGGCGTCGTTTGGGCCGGCGGCAGTGATTACCAGTTTATCGGCAACAACAGGACCAGAGCTTTGGATTCCTCTAAGACCTACGGCGACTTTATCGTTTCCGCCGATTTCATTACCGAAAAGTACGATACCAACGGAAAGATTGACGAGGGCAGCGAGCCCTGGCATAACCTCGGCTTTGCTATAGGCACCGACGCCGGCACAAGCTTCCTTATCGGTCAGGCCGGCAAGGGTATCCGTATCTGGTATGACTGGGATAACGAGTTCTCCAAGCCCGGCTCGCTTCCCGCGCTGGCTCAGGACAAAAATATAGTCGATTCCTATATGGCTCAGGGCGGAAAGAGCAATTACGCAATGGGCGCTACCGTAAACTTCAAGCTTATCCGTAAGGGCGCTGCGATTTATATGGTGCGCGACGGCGTTTACCTTGCGCGTATCGCGCTCGAGGACGATCAGGTTAAGCTGTATTACGCCGACGGTACGCTGGCCGAGGGCTACTCCTTTACCGGCGAAACCGCCAAGATAGAAGGAATCTTTAAGACGATTCTTCAGTCCGATCAGGTAATGCTCGGCTTGGGCGGCCAGGGCAACAGCGTGGTCGAATCCGGCGCAAGCAATTATACCGTAACTGCCGAGGGCGTCGACGAGGCCATTGCCGCTATCGAGGCGGGAATGAAAAACGAAATTACCGTTGACGCGGCCGAAAACGGAACCTCCTCCATAACTGTGGGGGGGGGAGCGTATGAGGCCGGCGCCGTTACGGCGGGCAAGGACGTTACCGTTACGTTTACTCCTTCTTATGCTGAGGACGGCGATAAGTATATGGTCGAACGCCTGTATCTTATCGTCAACGGCGACGAGGAGGGCAAAAGCGACGTTACGGGACAGCTTACCGTAGGCGCAAATCAGGTAGCTACTTACAGCTTTAAGCCCGCTCAGGGCAAAAGCTACCGCTTCCAGGCGGTTTACGCCAAGATGAGCGCAGTCGGCGCTCTGACGGGCAGCGTAACTTCGCTTGAGGACAGCGCGGCGCTTTCGGGCGCAACCGTAGAGGCATATAACGCGGCCGATACGCTTGTCGGCAGCGCGGTTACCGCCGACGACGGCAGCTTTACGATAGAGGGAATCATCTCCGGCGAATATACGCTTAAAGCTTCTAAGGAAAATTATTTCGCAAGAAGCGCAGCTTATTCCGCGACTATCGAGACCGAAGGCGAGTCCGTAGCCGTTCAGGACGCCATACAGCTTCTGTCTCTTATACACATCTCCGAGCCCACGAG